>NZ_CP010427.1:1500000-1658482 GCF_000815225.1 Allofrancisella guangzhouensis
AAAGATAAAATACGTCAGCAGCTAATGGTTAACCAATTGCAGCAACAAGCTATTGCTCAGCAAGTATATGTTTCTCCAGAAGAAATTCAAAAATACTTAAAAAAACATCAAAAAGAATTCTATAGACAAATGTCTCCAGTCAAGACCTATAGTCTTAAAAATCTTATCATAGCTTTGCCTGATTCAAAAAAAGCTAGAAAAGATAAAATTGGATTATTAAAAAAGTTAGCTATGGCTGTTAATAACGGTGATATTAGCTTCTCTGATGTTGTAGAACAATTCTCAGAAGCTCCTAATGCAAGTACAGGAGGAACTGTTAGCCACCCTCTTAAATTTGATGCTATACCGAGCATTTATAAAACAAAAGTAGAAAAACTTAAAGAAGGTCAAGCATCTGAACCTTTTATTGTAAACAACACTGTGCAAATGATCTATATTGATAACATACACACCCAAGCTCCTTTGCTAAGTAAGGAAATCACCAAATACTATGTCTACGGCATAGTCATAAAAGTAGGTGGTAGCATGACTGAAAAGGGTGCAAAAAGCTCTCTTGATAGAGCTCTTGTTGCTCTATCAAGTGGCGAGATTTTCACAAAAGTAGCAGAAAAATTTAATCAAGACTATGATCACGCTGATGGTGAATTTGGCTGGGTGTCAACTTTAGATACCCCTCCTTCTCTACCACCCACTGCTTTTGCAAAACTACAGACCCTCAAAGAAGATGAGTTTTCTGATGTTTTCCAAGCTGATCCAAAAACTTGGATGATTTTAAAATACACTAAAACAAAAAACTACAATGCTGCAGAAGAATTAAAAGAACAAAAAGCCTTGGAAGCAATTTTCTCAGAAAAAGCCCAACAAATATATAAAACCTGGCTAACTTCCATGAAAGACGATGCTTATATAGAAATTCTGGAAGATGATCTTAAAACACCAGATTTGTATTAAATAGGTTAATCATATGCAATATAAAACCAAAGCAAAGAAGTTTTTAGGACAAAATTTTTTGCAAGATGAAAATATCATCCAAAAGATAGTTCAATTAGCAAATATAAATAAAAATGATACTGTGTTAGAAATAGGACCAGGTTTAGGAGCATTAACCCGCCATTTGCTTAGCAAATCTAACGATATTAATGTGGTTGAATTTGACTATACTATCATAGAATCATTACTTGATAACTGTAAGACATATGGTGAACCTAAAGTTTACAATGAAGATTTTCTTGAATTTAATATTGATAAAATATCTATGCCAAACAACAAAGTAAAGTTGATTGGCAATTTACCTTATAATATTTCCACCCCTATATTATTTAAAGTAATAAGCTTGGGTGACAAAGTTATTGATGCTCATTTTATGCTCCAGAAAGAAATGGTCGATAGAATAATATCGCCACCAAACACCAAAGTTTATGGAAGGCTTTCAGTTATTTTACAATACCATTTTACATGTAGCTACATTCTTAAAATCCCACCTGAGGTTTTCTATCCTAAACCAAAAGTTGATTCTGCAATAATTAGATTAAAACCAAGAACTGATAAGCCTTACTTAAAGGATTACAACTTTTTTGAAAAACTTGTAAAACTAAGCTTTGCACAACGCCGAAAAACTCTGCATAATAACCTTAAGGAAATTTTAAAACAACAGAATATTGACTCTAGATGCTTACCTATCGATACCAATCTTAGAGCAGAAAACCTAAGTGTTAATGATTTTGTTAATTTAGCAAACTTCTTAAGTCAGGAATAACAATGGCTACTTATATAATTGGAGACGTACAAGGTTGCTATGACGAACTACAACTTTTGTTAGAAAAAATAAAGTTCTACAAAAACACAGATAAACTTATTTTCGCTGGCGATATTATAAATAAAGGTCCAAAATCACTTGAAACAATAAATTTTATTATGTCTCTTAGAGAAAAAGCTCAACTTGTTTTAGGAAACCATGAAATACTATTTTTAGCTATCAGCTATAATTTCTTACCTTCAAGTAATAAACATACTTTTGATGAAATTTTAAATGCTCCTAATCTTAAAGAAATTCAAGAATGGCTTTGTAACCAAAAATTCCTAATAAAGCTTAATAACTATTTTATAACTCATGCTGGTATTCCACATATTTGGTCACCTAAAAAAGCCATAAAGAGAGCTAATGAGGTCGAATTTGTTTTTAAAAATGAAACTACAAGAAAATTACTACTAGCCAACCTTTTTAATGAAGAAATTGCAAAATGGGATAAAGAGCTCGAGGGAATAGAAAGATGGCTATGTATACTTAACTACTTCACTAGAATGAGAGCTATAAAAAAAGATGGTGAATTAGACCTAAAATTTAGTTCAACGATTGATAACATGCCAAAAAATTTTGGACCATGGTTTAAACTTAGACACAAAAAGTTCAAAGCTGAACAAACTATAATTTTTGGACATTGGGCTGCGCTTAACGGAATAACTAACGACAAAAGTATAATTGCTTTAGATACTGGATGTGTTTTTGGTGGTAAGCTAACCTGTTATTGTGTTGAAAACAAAAAATTTATTAGAGTTAATGCAATCAAAAGCTATAGGAATATTTAAATGGATATTTTAGTAATTAATGGTCCAAATCTTAATTTATTAGGAACTAGGGAGCCTAATGTATATGGTAATAAAACCCTTAAAGATATAAATCTAGAACTTTCTAACCTAACAAAAGAACATAAAATAACTTTGGAGTTTTTTCAAAGTAATCATGAGGGTGAAATTATTGATAAAATACAGCAAACATCAGCCAAATTTATTATCATAAATCCCGCTGCATACACACATACTAGTGTAGCAATAAGAGATGCCTTTTTAGCCACACACAAGCCTTTTATTGAAATACATTTATCTAATATATATAATAGGGAGGAGTTTAGGTCTAAGTCACTTCTGTCAGACATTGCTTACGGAGGCATATTTGGTCTTGGTGCAAATGGCTATACCTTAGCTGTAATAGAAGCTATAAATTATATAAATACTAAAGGAGAAAAAAATGGATTTATTAAAAGCGATAGATAGAGTAGCCGAGATTCTCAATTCTAGCGACATTAAAGAAATAAAAATCAAAGATGGTGGATCTAGTATTTTTATGACCAAGAATAATACAGCTGCCACAAGTGTGATTTCCGCTCCTGTTGCAAGTAATATAACTCCTGTTGCATCAGCACCAGTAGCCAACTCAAATCCAATGTCTTCTATTAGCACAGTAACTACTACATCTGCTGTTGAGGAAACTTTAAATGGTGAAGAAGTTAAATCCCCTATGGTTGGAACTTTCTACGGTTCTCCTTCTCCGGATGCAGCCGTATATGTTAAAGAAGGTCAGCAAGTCAAAAAAGGGGATGTTTTATGTATTATCGAAGCAATGAAAATAATGAATAAAATTGAAGCTGAAAAAGCTGGTAAAATAGTTAAAATCCTTGCTAAAGACGGTGATCCTGTTCAGTATGATCAACCTCTATTTATAATTGAATAACTTGGTCATAATCTTTTAATAAAGAGAAATCTAGTACAAATTCTTAAGAGGTAATATAAAATGATTAAAAAAGTACTAATCGCCAATAGAGGTGAGATAGCTCTTAGGATTCTGAGAGCTTGTAAAGAGCTAGGCATTAAAACTGTAGCTGTTTACTCAACTGCTGACGCTGATCTTATGCATGTCAAGCTAGCTGATGAGGCTGTTTGTATAGGACCTGCAGCTCCTAATCTTAGTTATTTAAATATCCAAAGTATAATTACAGCTGCTGAAATCACTAATGCAGATGCTATACACCCTGGCTATGGCTTTTTATCAGAAAATGCTAAATTTGCTAAAGCTGTTGAAGAAAGCGGGTTCATTTTTATAGGCCCTCGCCCAGAAAGTATAGAAATTATGGGTGATAAAGTTGAAGCTATCAAATATATGAAAAAAGCTGGTGTACCTTGTGTACCTGGTTCAGGTGGTTCTCTAGGTAGCGATGATAAGAAAAACCTAGAAATTGCTGAAAAAATTGGCTACCCAGTGATTATCAAAGCTGCTGGTGGTGGCGGTGGTCGAGGCATGAGTATCGTTAGAAAGAAAGAGGATTTAATAAGTGCTATCTCTTTAACTAAGAGTGAAGCAAGAATCGCTTTTAATAACGATATGGTTTACATGGAAAAATTTCTAGAAAACCCTCGTCATATTGAAATTCAAGTTTTTGGAGATGGTCAAGGTAAAGCAGTATATTTGTTTGAAAGAGATTGCTCTACACAGAGAAGGCATCAAAAAGTTATTGAAGAAGCTCCTGCAATTGGTCTTACAGATAAAGAAAGAAAGAAAATTGGCGAACAGTGTGTAAATGCTTGTAAGGTTCTTAAATATCGTGGTGCTGGTACATTTGAATTCTTATATGAAAATGGGGAGTTTTATTTCATTGAAATGAACACTAGAATTCAAGTTGAACACCCTGTTACAGAGTCTATCACATCTACAGACCTCATAAAAGAGCAAATAAAAGTTGCTAATGGTCAAGGCTTAAGCTGGAAGCAAGAAGATATTTCCATCGTTGGGCATGCTATAGAGTGCAGAATTAACGCTGAAGATCCTGAAAGAATGATTCCTTCCCCAGGAAAAATAAACGTCTATCACCCACCAGGTGGCCCTAGGGTTCGAGTGGATTCTCATATTTACTCTGGTTACACCGTACCGCCTAACTATGACTCTATGATAGCAAAAGTTATCGTACGTGCACATGATAGAGAAACTGCTCTACAAAAGATGCGTACAGCTCTTGAAGAAATGGTTATAAATGGTATTAAAACTAATATACCCCTTCATCAAGAAATATTAAGCAATGAAGCTTTTATTAAAGGTGGAACAAATATTCATTTCTTAGAAAAGCTGTTAGAAAGCAAGAAAAATTCTAAATAGTACTATCTACATCTTCATTTTAATTTGTTCCTTTTTCTTATATAATTCTACTTAAATAAAATAAAATTGCGTAAATATGCATAATTTCCAAACTTTTCTAAAAAATACTCGAGAATCTAAAAACCTAGAACAAAAAACTATCGCAGATGCTACAAATCTATCAGTAGAAGCTATTGAAAATATAGAAAACTCTGATAACGATATCCTTTTACAAAACTCTAGTACTTTACTAAAGAATCAAGTTAGAAGATATTGTGAATATTTGGAAATTCCAGAAAAAAAAATCACTTCAATACTAAATAAAATTGATATCCTGTATTACAAGAAGTCTAAATATGGTAAATTAAAACTCTTTGACTACCTCAATAGACTAGCAATAATAATTATAGCTTTCATAGTGATAGTTTTAGTCGCTAAACTTATTAAAGAGAGCATTTATGAGACTAAAGCTTTTAACACTAAAAGCTCTAAAACTTCTATAATTTACACTCCTATAAATTATGATATTGATAATTCTGAGAAAAGTGGTCCTGAAGGTAATCCAACAACAGCTAACACTAACGATAATAAACAAATATCAGCTCACCCACCTGCTACTGCAGACACGAGTCAAATAATTATAGATGAGCCTAATAGTAATAACTCTACAGAACAAAGCTCAGCTCCAGCTGAAATTAATAATAATGAAAAAAACCAAAACCTCCAAACTCCTATCACTAGTGATTCTATAGATGATATAGTCTCTCAATATTTTTCTAAAAAATAGATAAGTTTTTTATATTTTCAAAGCTTATAACGCTATAAAACTCAAGTTACACAGCATAAAATTTAGTAAACTTAGCTTAAACACATTAGTTGCCATTAATATGAAAGCTATCAGTATAAGCAAAGTTAACTACTGTCAATTTTTGATAATAAACCATGAGAATTATATTCCTACATGTTATGCGGAACATGCTAAGGAACATACCCATGATGCTACAAATCGTTTTATCACAAAACCAAAATACTCCATCCTTGGTATAGCATACCTGCAGGAGCCGTTAGGAAATAGTATACCGGTACTGTTGATAAAGAAAGGTCCCTCGACTTAGAACCTAGAAAATTAGGATATAGCATAGATTTTGGTTAAAAAAGAGATTTAGTATATCACAAGTTTAAAGGAGGGAAAACCTAATATGGCTTTTAATCTTGATAAAAATTTAAAAGAAAATTTAAAAGATATCTCAGATAAATGTGGTTGGGGTAATTACTATACTGCTTTAGGACTACCAACAGGTTTATGTTTTGGTCTTGCTGCTATGTGGGGCCAAGCATATTTGGCTAATGATCTTAAAACCTTTTATAAGAGATTAAAGGTACTTACAAGTAGTTCCTTAAAAGGACAATTTCAAGGTACTTCCTATGATAACTTAACAGACCTTATTAAAGCAGTATGTAGTTATGAAAAACAACTATCTAAAAACCATAAATCAATTGAGCAATTAAACTATAGCGATAAAAATGTATATAAATTAATCATATCGATAAGAGCTTTCTTAGATGGATTACTTGCATATCATAAAGGCATGTATAATTTGGTTAGTAGAGATAAAAGGTACTTCGGCCAAAGCGTACTAAAAACTTCACAATTGGTTATAAGTAATACGTTAACCAATGTTAGTAAAGAAAAATTTAGTGCTCAAAACCCTGATATCTCTTATCAAAAAAATTCGACTTTTATAGAAATATATAACTACCCCTTTATTGGTAATCAAAAAAATTATTGTAGACTTCTAGAGCCTTTAATTGATGGCCTTAGAAAATATCAACTTCGTTGTTACATTAAGATAAATAGTACAACCCACACAATTGCATTTAATTCTGATTTAGAATTATATGATTCTAATAATTTGGGCAAAAATAAGATTGATTCCAAGAACTTTTGTAGTATAGGACAGTTAGTCAATGGTATTTTTAAAGCTTTTAAATTTAGCAAAGAGTCGGATAAACTCTCAGCTTTAAATATATCAGCTTATATAAGTCCAAAAAATAAAGCTGATCAATTTAGTAGCTTCTATAATGAGTCTGATTTAAAAAGCAGCCTCACTAATACCAAAAATGAAATATATAATAGATTAACTAAATACATAAATGATATACCATGGGAGGACCACAAAGAGCGAGCAATATCTACTCGTAATAAACTAACAACTATAAATGTGGATGATCTTTATGAGCTCATTTATGAAGAAGCATTATCACCAGATAATAATTTAGAATATAGAAAAATTATTGTAGAATCACTAACAAATATCAGAATTACTTATACAAATAAAATAATAGGTGACGGTAACTACTATAAAAAAATGCTTAAGAATATTTTTGATAGAGGTTATCACAAGGATACTAATTTACTATATATTGCCTGCCAAAGTGGTCATACGGAAATAATTGATTTGTTACTAAAGGAGGGTAGTTCTGATATAAACAAAGCTAGAAATACTGGAGGGTCAACCCCTTTATATACTGCATGCCAAAACGGTCATACAGAAATAGTTAGTTTGTTACTAAAAAATGGTGCAGACATAAACAAAGCTAGAAATACCGGAACAACCCCTTTATTTATTGCTTGCCAAAACGGCCATATAGAAATAGTTAGTTTGTTACTAAAGAATGGTGCTGATATAAACAAAACTAAAAATACTGGAACAACCCCTTTATCTATTGCTCGCCAGAGTGGTCATACAGAAATAGTTAACTTATTAGAAAAGACACAAGCTTCCCTCTAAGTTGAATCTTAGATTGTATTCTCAGAGTTATAAAATAGTTGAAAGAGGGTTCCAATGCAGTTTATTAGGTGCTTGAATTAGGATACTCAGAAGCAAAAATAGTGTAATGGTCAAATAAAACTGCAGTTATTAATGACTTAAAAGATAGAAAGTTTTTTAATATTATCAATACTCTCAAGACCCATTAAAAGCCTATCAAATCCCAGTGCTACCCCAGAACATTGAGGGATTTTATCAATGCATGCAAGTAACTCTTTATCTATATCCAGAACTGTCTTACCTTGTTTATCACGAATTTCTAAATCAGTCTGAAATCGCTTTAATTGCTCTTGTTTATCAATAAGTTCATAGTAGCCGTTAGCAAGCTCTATTGTATTATAAAAAACCTCAAATCTCGCAGCTACAAGTTGGTTATTATCATCCGTAACTTTCTTTGCTAAAGCAGACTGCTCAACAGTGTAATTAAAAATAAAATAAACTGTATTTGCTTTATTAAGACTTTTTTCAATTTTGTAGCTAAATAATATATCTAAACAATCTGCTACACTTGGATTATCTAAACCTTGAACTTTACCGACATATTTATCTACGTAGCCTAGCAACTGCTCTAAGTTTGCCAAATGTGGATTAAAACCATAACACTTTTCAAATGCCTGTTGGTAACTTAAATAACAAAATTCAAGACTAGGGTTGAGTTTTAAAAACAAAATTTCCATTTCTTCCATAAGTTGAAAATAATCTATCCCTATTCTATACCACTCTAACATAGTAAATTCAAAATTATGTAAACTACCACAAGCAGGCTCATTACGAAATGCTTTACATATTTGGTATATACTACCACTACCAGCAGCTAGAAGTCTTTTCATTGCGTATTCAGGAGAGCTTTGCAGATATCGTCTACCCACTGCAGTATTAATTGGAAATACATCTATAAATGGGTCTGTGACACCATAGTTATAAGCTAATGGAGTGTCTACCTCCAAAACATTTAAATTTTTAAAATATTCACGGATTTTTTCTAAATACTCTGATCTTTTTTTAATATTGTATATGCTCATTTTCTATTACTCTAATTTTACTTATACTTGCTATATCTACCTCAAACTTATTCATATCCTCTGACTCTAAAATAAGCTTGAGATTATTTGATATACCTTTAGCTGTTGCTTTATAGATTTGGCCACCATAATTAAAAGCTATTTGCCTATTCAATACATAATCATACTTTGCAAAAGTTTCTAAAGTTTCATCTATACTTTTACTAAAAGACTTTATAATTTCAATAATCATAGACACTAATAAATTAGCACTATCTACAGCTTGTCCCCTAATAATAGCTAATGACGTCCATAAACGATCAATCTTTTCATCTAATTCAAACATATTAACATTTATTCCTACACCAATGATCACATCAAAGCTAGATTTTTTGATGTTCTTTGTTTCTATTAAGATGCCCGCTAATTTTTGATCTTTATAATAAATGTCATTAGGCAATTTTATCTTTAGGTTTTCTCTTGATTCTACTGGTATATAATTTCTAATAGCTTTCAACACTCCTATGGCTACTTTAATACCACTTAAAGTATTTTGGTTTATGCTAAAATCACAGGAAAACCCTAGCGTTGCGTAGATATTGTCTTTACCTTTAGAGATCCACTCACTTCCTCTTTGACCTTTTCCTTTAGTTTGAGTATCTGCATAACATAGGTGATATTTATGAGTAAAATTTTTGTTTAAGATATAATCATTTGTAGAACTTATACTATTAAAATACTCTACTTCGATATCACCTACATTTCTATGTAAATGATCTTCTATAAATTTATGGTTTTTCATAATTGAATTGTTTTAATATTTAATGATAAGGATACCTGTCCAAGGAATTCTTCTTTCTGCAGCTGGTAACAAGCTTTGATAGTATCTCCGAAGTTTATTTTATCAACTATTTTACTATCGAAGGCGTTAAACCAGATTGCCTTAATTGACTGAGTATCATTGTAACGTAAAACCATTTGTGCATGACTTTGATCCTTGCCAACTAATCGAAAGTTTTCTACTATAAATTTATTGTAAAAAATTGGTTTCTCGAACTCTCTGCCAAAAGGTTCTAAAGTATCTATTTTGTCTAAAGTCTCTAAACAAAAATCACTCCCATCAAGTTCAAAATCATATTCTACATAAGGCTTTAAACTTAAACTAAGCTCAGTAACTAGTTTATTTATACATTTTTCAAAAATCTCATAAAAGCTATCAAAATCTTGTTTTTTAATAGTTAATCCCGCAGCACCTTTATGCCCCCCATACTTTAACATCAAATTAGGATTCGTATTTGCTATCATATCTAATATTTGTTTAATATCTATACCATCTACACTTCTAGCAGATCCTGATATTAAATTAGGATCTATCTGAGTTTGTGAAAATATAATTACAGGTTTACCAAATTTTTCTTTGAGTTTACTTGCTGATATACCATGTATACCTGTATGACCATTTTTGAGGAAAATGCACAAAGAATTTTTAGTATGATTAAGTTCTTGTGCTTGTTTCATAACCTCATCTGAAAGCTGTTTTTGGATTTCTTTGCGTTGATTATTTTGTTCTGTAAGGTTCTGGAAAATATCTGCTATTCTTTCTATATCACTTTCTAATAAAAAGTTTACTGAGCCTAGAGCATCAGCTACCCTACCATCACTATTTAATATAGGAGCTATACTAAAACCTATATATTCGCTTGATATTTTATCTCTATCAAAAAAATCCCAGCAATTTCTGATACCCCTCTTAAGCTGACTAATGCCTAGTTTAGTTACTATACGATTGTTGTGACTATTAGCCATACTAACACAATCTGCTACTGTACCAATAGCTACTAAATCAAGTAAATCACTTAAACCATACTCATTAGAGATAACCTTATTACTTTGAATAAACTTGCGGCGCAATGCAGCCATAAAAAGCCACGCTACCATACATCCAGCTATAGATTTATCAGGGTACTGACAATCTACTTGAGTGGGGTTTAAAATTGCTACAGCGCTTTTAGGTGGCCCTTCTGGTGGAATACCATGATGATCTGTGACTATAGTATCAATACCATTTTGCTTAAGAATAGCGATCCTAGCTTCATCTGTAGAACCATTATCTGCTGTTATAATCAAACTTGGTCGGACGTTATCTGTAAGGATTCTATTCATAACAGATTCTGACAGGCCATAACCTTCTTTCATTCTATGACCGATATATGATCTGATTTTTTCTTTAGGATGATTAAAAATTTTAGTTAAAGCTTCGTAAAGAATTGCCTGAGATGTTTGTCCATCACAATCATGGTCTGTTTCTAAACCAATAATTTCACCTTGTTGCAAAGCAAGATAAAGCCTATCTACAGCTTTTTGTATATCTTTAAATAAAAATGGCGATGATAAGTCTTTAATTGAGCCATTTATTATTAAATCTAGACTGTCTACACTTTGGGTTCTTGTAGCAATGAGTTTAGCTATAAATGAATCATATTTATTAGATATTAAATAGTCATAAACTTGCTTATTAATTTGTTTTTGCCTAACTAACATAAATTTAAATTAGATGTTTCTCGTTTACTTTTAACATGATTTCTAAACATATTAACACCAGACATAAACAATAAACCTAAAGGTATCGCAAAGAAAATACCCCATAATCCCCACATTCCACCAAATATTAATATAGCAGAAACTACTCCCACAGGGTGCATGTTTAAAACCTCTGAAAATAATAATGGCACTAACAAATTACCGTCTAAAGCTTGTATTGTAAAATATACAGTTAACATCCATACAAAAGTCATGCTAAAACCATACTGAAACATTGCAACCATTACCACTGGAATAGTAACTAAAACCATTCCAACATATGGAATAATAACAGAAATACCCACACCAAAAGCTAATAATATTGCATAGTTAAGGTTAAAATAAGCAAACCCTATATATGTAGTAATAGATACTATAATAAACTCAATCACCTTACCTCGAACGTAATCAGCCAATTTTGGCTTTAAATCATTCCAAACGTAATATAATGCTCCATTTTCTTGTGGTAAAAATCCCTTAAACCAATTAATTATTTTTTCTTTATCTTTTAAGAAATAAAAAATCATCAAAGGTACCAAGAATAAATAAATCAATGCTGAAAATAGTACTGGCAAAGTTGCTGCTGTACGTTGAAGTATAAATGAACCAACATTAGAGCTGAGTTTTTGCCAATCAATCGTATCAAACCAACTTACTACATTATTTATCCTATCTTCAGTAAGTAAACTTGGGTATTTTAAAGATAACTCTTCTAAGCTATTTTTTAAACTAGATAATGTATGTGAACCTTGTTTTATAAAATCAATTAACTGATTAATAATAATAGGTAATAGTACAAATATTACCGATAATAAAACTATTAAGAAGATAATAAACACCAGGTAAACTAAAAATTTTCTATTTATACGTGTTGCTTTATGAAGGATATTAACAAAAGTATCTAGTAAATAAGCTATAACTAAAGCCGCTAGTATTGGCGCTATATAATTACCTAGAAAAGTTAAAACTAAGTAAAAAAATAGCATTAAACCAATAAAAATAACCGGCTCATTATTTAAATACTTTTTTTGATACCAAGACTTGAGTGTTGTAAAAATCATTACTAAAAGTGCTCTACTGCTCTTGCTAATTATTTTACCAGTTTTTAAAAATATATGTGCTTAATTTTAAATATCTAAATTCATTATCCTTGTCATAAGAATTTTGCATACTATTCTCCTTTTGAAAGGAGTAGCTTGCTTGCAAGAGGAGGTGTGGCTGCCATCACCCATTTTCAGAACTCTTAGGAGCCCACATTTCTAGGATTTCAGAATTATCCAATTCTGTAGCAATATGATTTTCAACTAGGGCCCCTCCAGCTATATCTGTATCTTGGTTTTGATTACGCTTAGCTTCATATTCAGCTATTGATAAATCTCTAAGCATGCGTAGCGTTTCATTCATAGCTGCAAAATCATAAGTACTGCCATCTGCTAGTTTAGCTATTACCTTAGTTGCATTTCGCTCGCGGGCTTGCTCCTGGTAATAGCGGGTCAAAATGTATCTATCCCCATCTTGAGTATCGTTTATAGCTAAATTATCTCCTACATCCTTAACGTAAGTGTCTGAGCCTTCTCCATCTTTTAAGGTATCATTACCGGTAATAATGTTATCATTATTACCTACTAAAACGTCATCTGCATCTGTATCTATTTTAATGTCGGTTTTATATAAAACTGAACCATCAGCGAATTCAAATCCTGTAAGGTTATTGCGACCACTATAAAACTGCCTTACTTTTAAGCCTTGTGTTATATCGTCTCCAACCTGGATAATTAAATCACTTCCATCCTTCTTGAAAGACAAATCATCCTGAGTAATACCTTCCCCAAATGATATTGTATTTAATGTATTAGATCCACCGATTAAAGTGTCAAATCCATCTCCTAAGCTATATTTGATAGTGTTTTTTGAAGTATCTTTATTCAGGTAACTATTGGTTTCCTCCCTATAACTTCCGTAGCTAGCACCATTAGTAGCACTTAAACGAATGATATCATCACCCCTGCCAGCTTCTATAACATCATCACTTATACCTGTATATATAATATCATCGCCATCTGTACCAATAATTGGAGAGTTTATTTGTTCAGAATTCTTATCTAATATCGTCCCGTCTGCTAATTTTATATCTTTGATTTTACTACTATAAAAAAATTTTCTAATCTTTACACCTTGGCTAACATCATTATTTATATTTATTGTCAGATCATTACCATCTCGAATAAAAGATAAATTCTCTAGCGATATCCCCTCTCCAAATACTAATGTATCTCTAGCTTCTTTATATGAAACTTCTGAAATTATAGTATCAAAACCATCTCCCAGATTATAAATTATTGTGTCTGCTGAATCATCTGAATAATAGTTATAAAAACCATCTTCAAATACTTCTCCGTCATCTCTAATTAAATCATCGCCCTTACCAGCAATAATAGTCTCGGAGAATTTAGTCGATTGAATAGTATCATCACCTTGCGTTCCATAATACGTAGGGCTTAAAAACTTATCATCTCTATATATAACTGTACCGTCACTAAATTCAAAACTCTTAATATGATCACTATCGTTCCATTTATTACCTATTACATAATAGTTTTCTAAAATTAATCCTTGAGATTCATCATTATTTATATTTATGATTAAATCTTTTTCTTCTCTCCTAAATGACAAATTACTTAAGCTTATCCCTTCGCCAAATATAACTTTATCTGCTGTATTTTCACGGGAAGAGTAATTATAGCTCCCTTGTTTTATAGTATCTAAGCCATCTCCTAAGTTATAAACTATAGTGTCATTAGTCATATAATTACTGTGGATAATATCATTACCTGCACCTCCAATAACTATATTATTTTCTCCAAGAGTAGTCTCGATATCAGCATCTTTACTACTTCCTATAATCAACCTTTTTCCGTTTATAACTATACCACTACTATTCACAGTTCCAAATTGATTAAGTTCTAGCTGAGATAGTAAAGACAAATCACTATCTCCTTCAAACAACTTATTATAATCCCATTTGTAATCACTAAACCCTTCACCTAATATACTTTTTATATTCGCTACTAAGTTTACTGTAGTTGCTATATTTCCGTCTGATTCAGAATATATATATTCATTTAATCTACTAAAATCAACATCTATCACATTACCATTTGTATTATATGTAAAATCTAATTTCGATAGAATTTCTGGATAAGCTACCTGTTTAAAGATCGATGTCTCTATTGATCTTACAACATCATTGTATAAGCTATTTATTCCGTTGGTACTCATGCCAGTCACACCACCAACTTGACTCCAAGTGTTTACAAATATCTCATCTGTTAATATATTCTCCTGTCCTCTAGTTATAGCGTAACTTCTAACAACTCCTCCATAACTTAGGTTTAATTGCTCGTTAGAAACACTCATACTTATCATATCATTATCTGTTAAAGCTTCTAACGTTTGGATTTTTTCAAGTGTGCGTCTAGTTTTATCAGAAATGTCAAATTTAAAAGTAGTACCGTCCTCTAGTTTTAAATTTTCAATTTTTAGAGTATCTGAAAAATCTGTAGATCTGGTCCATTCACTAATTAAAACACCTACTTTCGACATATCTTTAAAGCTTTCTATTGGATTAGCTTTCATCTCTTTTAAAATATTGCCTAATTCATCATCTAAACTAGCCGCTTTGGATAAGCTTCTAACTCGACCTATACCTTTGATTTCTATACCTAGTTCTTGTATCTCAGCAGAAGCCTCTACTGTATCATTAACAAACTCTCTAATAGCAGGCTCTCTATCTAAAAATAAATTACCAACCTCTGCTGTAGTTCCATCAGTTTTTGTGAAACTACTTATATGAGTTATATTTCCTGCTGCTGTATTTCTTACAACTCTAGTTGCATTGAGATTGATCTCTTTAATCCCAGCTTCACTCAAGCTACTTAGTTCATCTTGCTGTGAGATACCATCTTGATTCTTATCCTGCCAGATTTGAAGCTTCTCAAATTCTTCATCTTTTATATCAAAGACCCCATCGGCGTTAGTATCTAACTCTCTCAATGCATCAAAGCCATTACTAGCTATGCTTCCATCTTCTTTAATAGTATTATCACCAAATAACTCTCGACCTGAATCTATAGTTCCATTACCATCTATATCTCGAACTAACAGACCATCATCTGCACTTACCCAGCCTGTACCATGCTTTACGCTATGACCAGCATGGTCAAATAATACTCCATCTTCTACAGCTATTGTCTCGATGCCATCTCCGTCTAAATCAAAAGTTAATGGGTCACCTCTTCGTACTATAACTCTCTCAGCGCTTCTAGTACGCTCTGCAATATCATATACTTGATCTAATAATACGTTTTGTGCTGTTGTAAAGTCCAAACCTAATGCTGTCTCTATTATGCCTTTGATAAAACTATTATCTTTAAGTGACTCAACAAACTGCTCTTTAACCTCTATACTTTGATCTGATACAGCTTCAGTAAGGTTACTAACTATAGCAACTCCCTGCTCACCTCCAAGAGACTCTTGAATAAACTCATAGTTCTCAAGGATACTTGCGTAGTTAGCTGCTACTGCTTGGTATCCCTCGGAATGACCTAACATATTTTGTAAACCTAAAAGTTCTGCTTCAGCAGCTGCTAGAATAGCATATGGATTCTCTGAGTTTGCTACTCCTAGCAGACTAGCTGCATAGCTTGTAACTTTATCCATATCACCCATACCAGATATTAGTGCTTTCATATCTGCTGATACTTCACTTAAAAATGATAGTCTAGCTGCTAAAGCTGTCTCGTTTAGACTATTGTCTTGGTTGAGGTAAGTTGTGTTAAATGTAGTGGCATTTTCAGTAACTATAGGAGCCATTGAATGATAATCAAAACCTAAAATACCTCCATCTGAAGATGAATATATTTTTTCCGGTGCGGTTATATGATCATTCCATCTCTCTGATACTGGATCACCTGACACACTATACACATGCGACTTTGATTTCATCTCTGCTATTTGTGCTTCTGTCATACCTTCTGTAGACATATCAGCAAACCCTGGTGGATTATAGGCATATGTCTCACCCATCTGTAAATCTGGATTTTGAATTACAGATTTCTGTACTGCAATAGCTAAAGCTCCTCCCAATGAATGTCCTGTAGAGGATACTTCTTGGATATCTGGTTGATTAAGTCTAGCATTCTCTAAAAGCTTTTGAGCTGATCCTAGCTGAGATACCTCATAACTATCACTAAAAATATTATCAATACCCATTGCTACATCTGTAGCTATATCAGTGACACTAGTAATTTCAGTACCTCTATTAACTACCATTGCTTTATCACTTGCTCCTTTAGGGCTTACAACCATGCCAGCATAGCCATTTAAGTTATCTCCTGATATAGCTGCTACGTTGTATTCTTGTATTTCCCTGACAACATCTGGGTTACTATTTAGATATGCTTTAGTATCAGCATCGACGCTATCCCTAAATACAAATTCACCTTTATCATTCTTTGTATAAAACTGGTCATAAACAGTTTGAGAACCATCGTTACTTTGGACTTCATTAATATTTAAAGCATCTGAATACATTAAGTTACTTAACTTTGCTGATATATCTTTGTTAAAACTACTCATGGTCACTACTCTCCCTTACTTATTAATTTTTCTAAAGTTGTGTAATACTTGCTATCTTTGAGTGGTGTATGTGCTCTTGATCTTGCATGCCATATACCTGAACACCCTAGGTTTGAGCATTTGTTCGGCACCCCAAACTTATCTACTAAACGAAACTCTTTGGCTATATCATTTAAGCTACTTATTCTATCGGCAGTTGTATTACCAGTTACTATTTTTTTCCTTGTTTTTATGTTTTCTACTCCATATTGAGTATTACAAGCTTTTTCGAAATCATTTATCTTCGTACACGAAGCTAAATATAAATATCCCCAGGCATATTTTTGGATTCCCTCAACAAACCACCAGTCAATAGATGTTGTAAAATCACTCTTAACTTCTTCAAAATAGTTATCAATGTTAAAACCTTCAGGTAAATCATAAGTTATAACCTCTAGCTTATAGCTGTATAAACCAAATGATCTAAGTTTAGTATTTATTTTTTCTGCCATCTGTAAAATCTTATAAATATCTTCTGCTGTCCGTGGTGCTTCTATGAACACACTTAAATTACCACGAATATAATTATGTTTCTTTGCAATCCATTCCTTAGTTGATCCTGTATCAAACATATATCCTAAAGAAGCATCAACCTGATCATAGTATTTTTCTTTTTGCTCTTTACTCTCAAGCCCAGACCCAGGACTCCCTGAACCTAAACCTCCTATTATCAAGTAATTACCTCCAATCTTCTTAACATATGGATCAAATATATCGCGCCATTGCTTGGATACTCTATCCCACATATAGCCATTAGCTGCTAGTCTATCTTGTTTAGGAAAATATGAGCCTTTATATGTGTAGTCACTATCATTAGGCTTATACTCGAAATTATACCCACCCAAATTACTTGAGTAGCTGACATCCCAAACTTCAAACTTGTCACCTTGATACTTCTGTTCTAGACGTTTCTCTATTTTTTCTTTAACGTCTGGATAACCAGTTATCCAGTCTATAAATCCGCAATAGGCTATGGCTGGTATTGCTAGTATTGTTGCTAGTAGTAGTTTTTTGAGTTTCATTCATTACTCCTATTGTTAACTAAAAATTCCCCTTCAAGTGTTGAAGGGGTGGCAGTCGCTAGACTGACGGGGTAGTACTTTTAACTTTTGTAGTTTACCCTCTAAATAAAATAACACTCCTTCAATATTAAATTTAACATCTTCATCTAATATTCTCTCAATACCCAAACCTAAACTTTCTAAATAAACTTGCCTTTGTTCATCATATTCACACTTATTATTATGGCTAGAACCATCTACTTCTATTACTATATTTAGACTAGGACAATAGAAATCTACTATGTAATTACCTATTATTCTTTGGCGATTAAAATCTAGATTAAGTAACTGTTTATTTTTAAGTTTATTCCACAATAACACTTCTGATAAATTGCCTGCTTGGCGCAATTCTTTTGCTCTTTGCTTTAATTTAGAGTTATAAGGTAATTTAATATTCATATAGTAAAAACTATCTCACCGGATCAACTAAAAATGTAGATTTCAAAGTACTACCCCGTCTTGCTATGCAAGCCACCCCTTCAACACTTGAAGGGGAATTGTTCAATACCGCTGATACTTCTGCTGTTGACCCTGCTAATTGATTTGACATAATTTTCTCCCTTTATTTATTTTCTAATTGTAAAACTTGCTTATATATTTGTGTGTCTATTAATGGTGTGTATTCTATTCTTGCTCCATGCCAACCTATCCAGCTTGGTGCTTGAGGATTCCAGTGTGTTGGTTTACCTGGATGATCATACAAATGAAATTGCTTAGCTATATCATCCAAACTATGGATACGGTCTGCTGATGTCAAATGTTTAATCATCTTTAATCTTGAATTTTCATCTTTATCTAGATACTGTGTATTGCATGATTTCTCAAAATTAGAATTATACTCACAGCCATATATCTGCAACCAGCCCCAAGCATACTTTTGGATATCTCCATCGTTTTTAAAATCTAACATACTATAGTCAATATCTTTATCTACAGCATCATCTATATAGTTATCAAAAGTTAAGCCTTTGGGTAAATCATAGACTGTTACTTCTAATTTATAGCTGTATAATTTTAATGACCTAAAATAATTATTAAGATTCTCTATCATCTCTAAAACTTTAAGCATACTTTCTGGAGTTTTTGGAGCATCTACATGAATAGTTGCCTCTGTCCTAATATAATTATGTCCCTTAGCTATCTTCTCTTGCATAGTCATATCTGGGTTTGCTAACAATTCCCATGTCTTCATCATATTATCTGGTTTATGATCTTTCTGTTGTTTCTCTTTCCACCCCACTTCATTAGCTCCATCTATATTAGGTACTATCATATTATTAGTACTTACAGCATCAACATATGGTTTAAATAATGCCTTCCAGTCTAAATTTTGTTTATATTGACCAAAATTATCTACAACTTTATTAACCTTCTCATAGTATGAACCTCCAGACTCTAAATCTTTATAACTTAAATCTTTAGCCTTAAAATTATACCCACCTAAATTACTTGAGTAGCTGACATCCCAAACTTCAAACTTGTCACCTTGATACTTCCCTTCTAGACGCTTCTCTATTTTCTCCCTAACCTCCGGATAACCAGTTAGCCAATCTAAAAGCCCACAATATCCCATCACCGGTATCGCTAGTATTGTTGCTAGTAGTAGTTTTTTGAGTTTCATTCATTACTCCTATTGTTAACTAAAAATTCCCCTTCAAGTGTTGAAGGGGTGGCAGTCGCTAGACTGACGGGGTAGTACTTTTAACTTTTGTAGTTTACCCTCTAAATAAAATAACACTCCTTCAATATTAAATTTAACATCTTCATCTAATATTCTCTCAATACCCAAACCTAAACTTTCTAAATAAACTTGCCTTTGTTCATCATATTCAAACTTATTATTATGGCTAGAACCATCTACTTCTATTACTATATTCAAACTAGGACAATAAAAATCTACTATGTAATTACCTATTATTTTTTGACGATGAAAGTCTAGATTCAATAACTGCTTATTTCTAAGTTTATTCCACAATAACACTTCTGATAAATTGCCTGCTTGGCGCAATTCTTTTGCTCTTTGCTTTAATTTAGAGTTATAAGGTAATTTAATATTCATATAGTAAAAACTATCTCACCGGATCAACTAAAAATGTAGATTTCAAAGTACTACCCCGTCTTGCTATGCAAGCCACCCCTTCAACGCTTGAAGGGGAATTGTTCAATACCGCTGATACTTCTGCTGTTGACCCTGCTAATTGATTTGTAGAAGTTGTGTTGCTCATAATATTTCCCTCTTTATTTATTGTCTAATTGTAAAACTTGTTTATATAATTGCGTGTCTATTAATGGTATGTATTCTCTTCTAACTGCTATCCATACTAAATCATCTGGATTATCCTGTTTTCTCCAGTATGGAACTGTAGGTTTTCCATAGTTCTTAAATAAATGAAACTCTCTAGCTATATCAGCTAAACTATGAATTCGGTCTGCTGTACTATATCTAAAAATTGCATTTTGACGCTTTTGCTCATCTTTAATTCCAAAATAAGTCTTACAATACTTCTCTATACTATTTTTCTCACAGCCATATATGCGTAGCCAGCCCCAAGCATACTTTTGGATATCGCCATCATTTTCAAAATCTGACCAGTTATAATCTATATTTTTATCTACCGCTTCATCTATATATTTATCAAAAGTCAAACCTTTAGGTAAATCATATACAGCTACTTCTAACTCATAACTATATAGATGTAATGATCTAAAATAATTATTAATATTCTCTATCATCTCTAAAACCTTAAGCATTCCTTCTGCAGTTTTTGGAGCATCTACATAGATAGTGTTGTATACACTTATATAATCATGTCTTTGCTTTATTTTCTCTTTCATTGGAATACTGTTATTGAATAAAACTGCTAAAGTCTTTCTCATCTCACTTATAGGCTTTTGATACTCGCCGTCTACAGGATTTGCCCCATCAATACTTGCTCGAATCACATTATTTGTACTTACAGCATCTACATAAGATCTAAAAAGAGCCTTCCAGTCCATAGCTTGTTTAGCATTGCCAAAGTTATCTACTACCTTATTAGATTTTTCATAGTATGAACCTCCAGACTCTAAATCTTTATAACTTAAATCTTTAGCCTTAAAATTATACCCACCTAAATTACTTGAGTAACTTACATCCCAAACTTCAAACTTGTCACCTTGATATTTTTCTTCTAGACGTTTCTCTATTTTTTCTTTAACGTCTGGATAACCAGTTATCCAGTCTATAAATCCGCAATAGGCTATGGCTGGGATTGCTAGTATTGTTGCTAGTAGTAGTTTTTTGAGTTTCATTCATTACTCCTATTGTTAACTAAAAATTCCCCTTCAAGTGTTGAAGGAAAATTGTTTTGTCTCTTGCTTTCTGTCTTGTGTCCTCTGTCGGTTGTTATCCGAACTATCTCTCCCTCAAACTATTATCTATACCTCTAGTTAAAGGTTCCGTAAAGAAATCTAATACTCTTCTTGTTCCTGTCTTAACCTCAGCAACTACTGCCATACCTGGTACTATTTTGTAATCTTCACCACCTTTATGTAGCGTATTATTTTTTAAACTTATTACTAGCTTGTAAACCAAACCTAATCTCTCATCTTCTATTGCATCACCAGAAATTTTTTCTACAGCGCCATCTAACACTCCATATTCTGCAAATGGAAATGTATTTATCTTGACTTCAACAGTTTGACCTTTGCGTAAATAGCCTATATCTTCGTTTTTGACGTATACTTCAGCTTCTAGTTTTTGATCCATTGGAACTATTTGCATTAATACCTGGGCAGGTGTGACAACAGCACCTATAGTATGAATTTGCATTTCATGTACTATCCCGTCAATAGGCGACTTAATTGTATTTTTACCATTTAAGGTAGTTGCTTTGCGTAATTCTTGCTCTGCTGTATAAAGATCTTTCTCATCCTGACGAATTTTTTCTAAGGTTTTAAGATATGTTTCTGATTTAAATGATTCTAAATTACTCCTAGCTTCTGCAATTTCTGCATCTATTTGAAGGTCTTTTTTCTTTTCTGTCTCTAACTCATAATACGTATTTAGATATTTCTCTCTAAAATCTAGATACTCCATTCTAGCTACTGCTTTTTTCTCGTATAGCTTAGAGTAAGCATCTAACCTTTCTTTGATTATTTTTATGGTTTCTTCTAGCTGATAAGTTCTATTTAAACTTATATCTTTTTCTTTTTGCTTAGAATCCATAGTAGCTTCTAGTGTCATTAATTTAGCAATACTAGATTGCCACTCTTGCCATAAAAGCTGCCTGGATTGTTCTATATCTAGTTTGTCTGTAATTTCTGATGGCGGAGTATAGTCTAATTTATCAAGTGGAATTTGCTCACGCAAATCACTTTTTAACATCCTATAGAAGGCCTGCTCTCTAGATATTCTAAGCTTATAGAACTGTATATCTTCTTTGAGTTTATTTATATCTGCTTCAGTATATTCTGACTCTAATACTACTAGCACGTCACCCTTTTTAACTATCTGTCCACTATCAACATTTAGCTTAATTACAGTTCCTTTTTCAGAGGCCTGGATAGTTTTAACATCCCCTGATGGTGTGATCTTGCCTTGCCCTGCTGTAATAATATCTATCTTACAAAAATAAGCCCACACCACTACAAACACTATCAAAAACATCAAACAATAAAGTACTGTTCGTAACAAAGGATGTGGTGGTTTATCTGTAACTTCTAAAACTCCTGGTAAAAAACTATAGGCATCTGTCTTAGCATTACGTTCCTCTGCTAAGGTTTTACGATTCTGCCAAGAATCCTTTATTTTATTTATTATCTCAATTAACTTACTAAACTTTTTATTTGTATTTTGATTTTCTGGGAGATTTTTCTCTGTCATAATACTTCTCCCCTGTATTGTGCGTTATATAATGCTGCATAGTGTCCATTTTTAGCTAAAAGCTCTTTATGGCTACCGTCTTCTAATATTCTTCCATGATCCATATAAACTATTCGATCACAATGTTGAACTGTAGATAATCTATGAGCAATAATAAAAACTGTTCTTCCTTTAGATATTTTTGCCATATTATGTTGAATAATTTTCTCAGATTCATAATCAAGAGCTGATGTAGCTTCATCAAAAATAAGTATTTTAGGGTTATTAATAAGTGCTCTTGCGATAGATAGCCTTTGTTTTTGTCCTCCAGAAAAATTAGCTCCACCTTCTTCTATGGTGGTGTCATAACCATCTTTTAATTCTAAAATAAATTCATGTGCACCTGAGTAAGTTGCAGCTTCTATAACGCTTTGCATGCTTGCACTAGGATTTGTAAGAGCAATATTTTCTCGAATACTTCTATTAAACATAAAGCTTTCCTGAAGTACTACGCCTATGTTTTGACGCAACCATACAGTATCAATAGTAGACAGATCAGCGCCATCAACTAATACTTTACCAGCCTCAGGTATATACAGCCTCTGAATAAGTTTGGTTAAAGTACTTTTGCCACTGCCTGAACGCCCAACTACACCTATAGATTGACCTGCATTAACTTCAAGGTTAACACCATCTAAGATTAATCTTGTATCAGGTGAATACCTAAACCTTACATCTTTAAAAGTTACCCTGCCTCTAAATACTGGTAGTGAACTCTTACTAGTCATATTTGCTGACTCTGTAGGTGAATTAAGAATGTCTCCTAACCTTCTCAAAGAAACTCCTGCCTGCTGAAATTCTTGCCATAGATTTACAAGCTTAAGTATCGGTTGAGTTACTCTAGCTGATAACATATTAAATGCTATAAGCTGCCCTATTGTTAAGTAGCCAGCTATCACCATATGAGCACCTATAAATATAATTACAATAGTAGTTAACTTGCTGATTAGCTGCGCAATTTGGCTAGCTACATTTCCCAAATTTTGAGATCTAAAAGATGCTTTAACATATTCAGTCAAATTATCTTCCCATTTGCGTTGCATTTGTGGTTCTATAGCATTAGCTTTAATAGTCTGGATACCAGTTATTGACTCTGTAAGAAATGTTTGGTTTTTTGCACTAGTTGAGAAAACTTTATTTAATCGATGCTTTAGTATTGGAGTAATAAATAATGATAGTAAGAGATATAAAGGAATAGTACCTAAAACTACCAAAGTCAGTTGCCAACTATACATAAATAACACTGCTATAAATATAAATGTAAAAGACAAATCTATGAGTAATGTTAAAGCTGTACTTGTGATAAAACTTCGAATACTATCTAACTCCTTTACTCTAGCTACATTTTGACCAACTTGACGAGTCTCAAAATAATTTAATGGCAACTTCATCAAATGAGAAAATAGTTTTGAACCTAACACAACATCTACTCTAGAAGTAGTATGACTAAATAGATAGGTTCTTATAGTACCAAATACTACCTCAAAAACAGCTACAACTAAAAACACGATTGCTAAAGTATTTAAGGTAGTTATGCCATTATGCATAATCACCTTATCCATGACCACTTGAAAGAAAAATGGTGTTAATAGACCAAACATTTGTATAAAAAATGAAGCTATAATCACATCTTTGAAAATATGTTTATACTTCCATAAAGCTGGTATAAACCATTTGATATTAAACTTAGCTTCTTCTACATTCTCATTACCTTTATGAGTGATAAATATAGCTAATCCAGAGTAAAATTCCTCAAACTGATCTTTTGTAAATGTTTTAACGCCGTTATTTTTTGCAACTAAAGTTATATATTGATCATTATTTACACCGGCAAGAATAAAATATTCACCATCTTTATTCTTAAGGATCATCGGTAAACTGCATGGATTAATACTTTCTGTTTTAATTTTACTAAGCTTAGCTTTAAAACCATATGAACGAATAGCTCTAAGAAAATTTGTTTGAGTGAGATTACCATTAGAATCTCCATATTCATGGAATATTTGCTTTTCATCAATGGCAATATTATTAAAACTAGCTATTTGTCCAAAACAAAAAATAGCACTGATCATTAAGCCAACCTGTAACTTTATGGGATATTTATTTATAATACTAATATTTAAAAAATATTTAAATAATTAATAAAAATAGTTATGTATTTAAATAATAAAAGTATGTTTATTTTAGCCTTTATATTATTTTCTAATACAAGCTATAGAAAAATAACTCGATATTACTGTCCTGACTCTAGTGATTTTAACGCTGACCAAAATGGTTCTAATACACTAAGAGCTAAAACTAATTATAATAATTTAAAAATTATTTTGTACGCTAAAGATAATAAACCTACTGGATTACCTGAGTTTCCTCAAGTCTTTAGGAGCCTTAAATTAATTAACTGTACAGCTGAAAACTGCCAACCAACTTACTTATATTACTCTAATATTGAAAACTATATTATTCAAGCTAGCTCTGATAAAAATCAAAACATAACTGTTGATCTAAAGTTAAACAATTATCTCATTAAAAATTTCTGCCAATTTATGGAACACGTTGATTGCCCTTTTTTCATCACATACAAGATTACTTTTTGATAGTGATTACGAAAGGAATAATTAATGTAAACATTATGCCAACAAGTAATAAAGCATCAAAATGCATTATACTCATATTCATATTATCTATAGGAATAAAACCAACTACAATAGCTATAATACAGCCCACACATCCTAAAATTGCCATCGTAATAGTTCCAACTAAACCTTTATATATCTCATATTGTCCTTGCTGTAATGGCTGGCTAATTTTTAGCTTAATCGCTGTTATAAACATAATTATGTATGCTATAACTGCTAGTTGCGCTGTTAAATCGCTAAGATACCAATATGCTTCATTTACAGACGGCATAAATATATAGGAAAAACAAAATACAGTAAAAATCAAAGCTTGTACTATTAGCATAGTATCAGGAGCATCATTTTTATTAGTCTTGCCAAGCATTTGAGGTAGGATATTATCATTACTTACTATCATAAAAGCTCTTGATAAACCCATAATCCACGCTGATGTTGTAGTAAAAGCCCCAAATATTAATGTAATTGCAATAAAATATGTCACCCACGGCATATTTATTTGGCTAAAAAAGTAATGAAAAGAAACCATTAACCCAGTGACAATATCAACGTCACCAATTTGCAACTGACTACTTACTAATATCACAGCTATATTAGATAGTATTAATGACCCTAAAATTACTGTTCCAGATATTAATAAAGCTCTAGGAAAATTCTTTTTAGCATTTTTAACATTAGCAGCATGAATAGCACTCATCTCTAAACCAAATAAGCTAAACATAACTGTAATAAACAAAGCCCAACTACTGATATTATTACCAGATGGGATAAAATCTGACACATGAGGAGGTACGATGCTTTGTGTATTAGAAAGTGTCCAGAAAAAAGCCATAGATATAATAATAAGCATAGGCAATAAAGTTCCTATAATAGCTCCTAAGGTGCTTACTGTACTAGAGGTTTTTATTCCAAATAAGTTTATAGCTGTTGCACTCCAAAACATTACTAAACTCATGGAAATCATATACCAAGGGTTTGATACCAAATCCACTGCATTTTGTCCTAAAACTGGTGCCATTACGTAGGCTATAACTCCAGCAAAAAAACCACAAATCGAGGGAAACCAAACTAGGTTATACACCCATTGTATCCATATAACTAAAAACCCTAAACGCTTCCCAAACGCTTTTTTCACCCAAATATAGATACCACCTGTTTCTTGGGTTGAGCCTGTTGACATCTCAGCTGTTAGTAACGCACAAGGTACTAGGAAAAAGATTCCCGCTAATATATAAAAACTTACTACAATCCAACCAGCTTGGGCTGTTATTGATATATTCCTAAGGCTATCCACGGCTATAATGTTTATCATCACCAACCTTATTAAACCAAACTTTTTACTACTAACAACTTGTTCCATGAAAACCAGAATTTATTTCGTCAATAACCAATTTAGTATATACTTAAAACCAATTCATAACAACCAAACCTAAGTTGACAAATGAGAGCTAAAAATATTCTAATTATTTTGTTACTTACTATACTAAACTTATCTTATGCACAAGATGAGTCATACATTTGTAGTAATGAGATACTTAAGTCTCCTATAGTCTACTCACAAGAAAAAGGACAAATAAATTTTACCAATTGGGCTGATTATATATCTCCTGATATAGTTCCTTGTTTTTCTAAGCTTTCTAATACTAGAATTAAGTATATTTATACATCTGATGACAATATGACAAGAGCTAAAGTTATGACTGGCTCCTCAGGGTTTGATCTTATAGAGCAAGGGGCTTTATATTTAAACACTGAAATAGCTTCAAATGCTCTTGTAGAACTTGATAAATCAAAATTGCCAAATCTTAAGTACCGTAATAAAGTTATTTACGACAAAGTTTCACAAATTAACGATCCTGGCAATAAATATGCTGTAATTTATAGCTATGGTACAACTGGTCTTGCTTATAATAAAGAGCAAATAGAAGAACAACTCGGTAAAGGAGTTGTTCCGAACAGTTGGGAGTATGTATTTAATGCTAAATATCTAAGTAAACTAGCTAAATGTGGTGTATCTTTACTTGATGAGCCAGAACAGATTTTTGGTAATTACTTCTTTTTCCATGGAATAGATCCAAACACTACTAGCAAAGCCAAATACGAAAAAGCTGCGCTTGATATTATTAAAAATATTCGTCCATACATTAAATATTTCGATAGTAATAAATACCAAAATGATTTTACTGCTGGTAATTTATGTCTAGTTATGGGTTACTCTGGTGATGTTGTTAGATCTGTTGAAAGAGCTAAATCAGTCAATCCAAACGTTACTTTAGCTTATGTAATACCTAAAGAAGGTACTAATATTTGGTTTGACACGCTTATGATACCTAAAGGCGCTAAAAATTTGGATAAAGCATATGAACTTATGAACTATATAATAGATCCTTATATAGCAGCTCAGAATAGTAACTACCTTTATCAACCTAATGCTGTTACTCAAAACAGTCAATACTTGGATTCTATTTTTGATAATAAAAATATTAAGCCTACTGATCAAATGATCAAAAAAATGTATGTGCTAAATATTCATGATGCTGAAATGCAAAGTTTTATAAGTAGAATGTGGATGAATGTTAAATATGGTATAGAGTTTAAACCTAAGTATTACAGTCCTAAACAAGAAAATTTATAACCTAAACTTTCTGGTTAAAATTTTATATACAACCTGTATTCCCATATTATCTTCATTAAGCTTTATATAAATATTTTTCCTAAATCTTTATTTTAGTATTACTTTATAAATTTTTTAAATTTTGTAGAATGAAATTTAAAATTTTGTTATACTTTAAAAAAATTAAAGTTTTATATAACTAATGTTAATTATTTACCCATGGAAGCAAACTGGTAAACTCAGTTGTGGTGCCACAAGTTTTATGCACTGTCTTGCTGTAGTTAGTAGAAACCATACTAATGTGAAAATAGATACGTCACTAGGGTCTACAAATACTTGCTTTAAATTTATGTCAAAACAACAATTAGAACAGGCTACAACATCAGCATATAAAGACCTTACAATTCCTGCACATTTTGGATTAAAAAAAGAATTCATAATTAACGGTTTTATAGAAAGAATAAATGGTTCAATACGTACACAAAAGCATAGAGCGGAACTAGCTAAGAGTCGATATGAAGCATTAATAAAAGCATATACAGAAACTACAACTATAGAAAGTTTAATAAGAAGAAAATATAGTTTACTTGGAAATGAGCTAGAAACAGTAGAATTTAAAGCGATGAATAGTACCTTTATTCCTTACTTCTTTATACCTAGACAGGATGGGATAGTTTATCCAAGCTCCGAAATGGAGAAACTGATAGATAGTATATTAGGCTTTAACCCAGAAAAAATACACTATGAGTTTGGTACAGAATATACTTTTCCCTCTAAAGTGGGTATTATTGCAAAGTTGATGGGCTTAACTCCAAGAGTAAGAATATCTTTAGGTGCAGGGCTTACAGTAGGTGCATGGTATTGGAATGAAGTAAGACACCTCCGTCAAATGAATATAAATTATGAGCAATGTTATATTCCACATCCTACACTAGTTACAGGCAAGTTTAAGAGTAATGAATCATGCTGTATGACTTTAATAGGAAATAACACATTTAGCTTTCTACACTGGATAGTAGTATATAAAGAGGGATGGATATATGACCCTGCTGACGGGTCATATTACAATAATTTTGAGCAACTTAGAAACAGTTATTCTTTTTCGGTTCGCACGCTTGGCGTTAATATATTTTTTTAAACTCTTTTTCAGTTGTTTTGAAATACTTTATAAAGAGCTTTTACAGTTACTAATATGCTTCTTATGTAGTGTATTAAACGATAATTATATTATAAGCTCTTGTACAGGTAACTTACTTTTTGTATCTATTTTCTTAACGAAATCAAGATATTTAGAACTAACTGGTTCGACACAATTAACAAACTTATCAAGTCCAGCTTGGATGTCATCTTCACTAAACCGACTATAAAGCGCGTGGATCAAAGGTATGTACTTTAAATCCCCATTATATTGCCAATCAAACTTGAAACTTTTTAATATATGGAGTACTGATAGATTTACTAGGGTAAATAGAGAATAAGGTTCAGATTTAATAGCGCGGAATATATGTTTTTCATTACCTATGTTATTGTCCTTAAAGCAAGAGATTAAATAGTTATCTACTTCTTTTAGATCTGTTGCTTTGGTAACGCATTGCAGTAACGCAACTGCTCTTCTTATACCAGTATCGCCATGATGTCCTAATTTAAATTTCTTTTCATTCTTCTTATATTCTACTGCTTTTTTATTTATATTTCGCATTTCCCATAAAGCTTTATATCTCATTACCCCTTCAATAATACAAGCTCTTAACTTATCACTTATTACTTCATAATCTACGTTAATAATAATTTGTTGCGGTTGAATTACAGGTGGTTTAAAAATGTTCGCTCCTAATAACAAAAATGGTCGATTAAGCTGACGAAGTTGGGACGAAGGCTCTGTAGTGTAAGTATATGTAAACTTTAAACCATTTAGCATAGGCTCGCTATTTCCAGACAGAAGAGGCTCATTATTTATGAGTTTATATTGTTGTATGATTGGCGAAGTAACCTCGTTTATAACTGAAAGCAATACATATTTGTTTCCTACGAGATCTTGTTTCTCAATCTCATTCTTGTAAACATTTGCTACCTGTTGCTCGTAATCACAAGGCTTTTGAACTAAACCTGCCATTTCGATAGGTATCACTTTATAATTACCAAAGCTAGAAACTTCATTGTTATCTAACTGATATAATGTCCTCACCCATACAACTTTAGCATCTATCTTTAATCGTTGATTATTTTTGGTGTAGTAGTGTGGTAATTTCTTAAGAGTTTTGGCAATCTCATAGCAATACATTTTTCCATTATACTCAAATTGATAAGTGTCTATGTCTATGTCTTCATTAAGGGCATCATGATGCGATCGCCTATGATCTACATGAACTGCTCTTAGTGCAGCACTAAACAAATTGTAGTAATCTTTCAGGTAAACTGCTCCAAGAAGCTCTCCTCTATAATCTGTCTGAATCTCAACGTTTCCAATTTGTGAAAAGTTATCTCCCTGTTGAAAGATACCCAAAAACTTAGAAGGTAATTCATTAGCATCCTTCATAGGGCGTGATAATTTTACTTCTAAAGAGTAATCCAGAGCCACTTTTGCCTGCTCCACTTGTTCTTCTTGCTCATCTTCTTCAGCCACTAAATATTTGAATAAATTAGAATTATTAAGTTTGTATTGAGTTATCAGTAGATATAATCTGTCTGGTTTCTCGATTTTATTTTGTTTTTCAGCAATTGTAAAGATGTTATCAAATTTCTCATCTAGTTTTGAGATTACCATACATTCAAAGACATATCCAGATCCTCGATAGTCTTCATTATATTCGTCACCTTTCTGAATACCACCACCAGATCTGAAACCGGTAAAAACTCGCCAACAACTTTCTGATTTAGATTTATACCAGATTCTAGGTTGCCGATTGCCGCGACCCAAAATAAATTTATAGCCGTCATCTTGTAATAACATGCATTGTATATCAAATGTGCATGCTCCTATCTTGATTTGTTCTAAGATTGGTAGTTTGTTTTCCCACCAGTCGGTTATATAATTCATATCTCTCATCCTCACTTTATTTGTTTAACTAATATAGGTTATTATTTAATAAATTTATAACCATATTAAAGTTATAGCTATTGCCATTTATATAATACAGTAAAGACTTGATAATCAGTAGAATATTTTTTAACAACAACTATTAAATTTTAACAAATATTTTAATTAAAAACATGCTAATAATATAATATTTTCTACAGTATGCTTATGAACTTAAAAAGATTTGTAGTTGGAGGTTAAACTGATAGTTATAGTATTAAGAGTGTTGATTTAACCAGGGATTTTTTATTTTCATTTTTTTAAACAGGATTTTTTTGAAGAATTTAAGAAAATCTTCTTATTTTTATATCCCATATCAGCTTTTTTAGCTGATATAGCTAAATTACTATATTTTAGTTATAATGTTTTGTATTTGATCTGCAATAGCTGAGTAAATATCCTCTGACTTCTTATTCTTAGACATTGTTTCTATCCTTAATATTTTGCTAGAAATAATCTAGCAGGTTAATTAAGAATTTACACAGTTATTTGGAAATTCCCCTTATAAAAGATCTAAACTTTCAAAACCAATGTTATTCAAAGCCCCATACAAAATTACAGCTACAGAATTTGATAAATTTAGGCTACGACTATTTTTATACATAGGGATTTTGATTTGGGTGTCTTTAAGTAACTCTAAAACTTTTGCTGGTAGACCTCTAGTCTCAGGGCCAAATAATAAAATGTCATCGCAATCAAAATCTACCTGATGATAATATTGCTTTGCTTTAGTTGTACAAGCCCAAATTTTTTTAGTTTTATTTTTTTGGTAAAACTCACCGAAATTTTTATAGATTTTGAGGTTTGCAAACTCATGGTAATCTAAGCCTGCTCTTCTAAGTTGTTTATCTTCTAGTTTAAAGCCTAAGGGCTCTATAAGATGTAAATTAGCACCCACATTTGCACATAACCGGATAATATTGCCTGTATTGGGTGGGATCTCTGGCTCATACAAAGCTATATTTATCATCTATTTAAACTCTTAAATCCAACTTGCAACATCTAAAGCTGTATACGTAAGTATAATTTTAGCGCCTGCTCTTTTCATAGATGTTAGTATCTCTATAGTAATAGCTTTTTCATCTACCAAACCTGCTTGAACAGCAGCTTTTACCATCGCATATTCACCACTTACATGATAAGCAGCTATTGGTAGATCAACAATATGACTTAGTTCATTAATAATATCAAGATAGCTTAAAGCTGGTTTTACCATAATAAAATCAGCACCTTGCTCAACATCTGTTATAGCTTCTCGAATAGCTTCTTTTTTATTACGGTAGTCCATCTGATAAGTCTTACGATCACCTTTTAGCGAAGAGTCACAAGCACTTCTAAATGGACCATAAAAAGCTGAAGCGAATTTTACTGAATATGACATGATTGCTACAGTTTCAAAATTTGCCTCGTCTAATGCTTGACGCATCGCTATAATCATACCATCCATCATACCGCTTGGAGCTACTATATCAGCTCCAGCTTGCGCGTGAGAGACAGCCGTTTTCTGTAAAATCTCTAAAGTTATATCATTATCAACGTATTGATTTTGATCTAAAACCCCACAATGTCCATGAGGAGTGAAACTACACATACAAACGTCAGTAGCAACTACTAATTCTGGTGCAAGCTGTTTAATTTTTCTAATCGCTTGTTGTGTAATTCCATTAGGGTCATAATTTTCAGATGACATTAAATCTTTAGTTTTTGGCACCCCAAATATCATTATGCTTTTGATTCCAGCTTTCGTAACTTGCTCAACAAGTTCATCTAACCTATCTACAGACCAATGATACTGGTTAGACATACTTGAAATTTCTTTTTTTATATTTTGACCATGTACTACAAATATAGGGTACATTAAATCATCTATACTTAAGCTAGTTTCAGCAACTATATCTCTTAAGTTTTGTGTCATTCTAAGCCTACGTGGTCGTGATACTGGGAAACTCATATTTTAATCCTTATTTCTTTTTATTAGGATTTTTTCTATATAAAACTAAAATATTACCTATAATCTGCACAAGCTCACACTTTGTTGCTTGAATTACCCTTGCAGATAACTCTTCTTTGTATTCTTTAGGTGCCCGAAAAACTTTTACTTTGATTAACTCATGTGTTGCTAATGCTAAATCAATCTCTAAGAGTACATTTTCTGTTAAGCCTTTTTCTCCTATTAAAACCACTGGTTTTAATTTATGAGCTAAACTTTTTAATTCTTGTTGTTGTTTTACATCCATTTTTTTACCTATTTTATAATCTCTAATATTAAATTTTCTAAAATCAATTCTTTATCAACATTTTTGAAATTTGCAAAGTAATTCTTTGCCTCTAAAGCTTGTCTATATATTTTATACACCTTATCACTATCTAATTTTGTTGCAAGATATTTAATAACAGCTAGCTTATCATAGTTTGCTATAATCTCGCTCCCTTTATCTAGTTTATAATAATATATATCTATAATTATACTTGTAAGCCAGTATAAAGCATCTTTATAATAAGAAGCTATCTCCTTTAAAAAAAGATTTATATTAAACTGATTTACTAATACCTTCATAAGTAAATTTCTAGTCTGCCAAAAATGTTGTTCAAGCTTAATTTTTACTACGATATTTACATCTCCACGAGCTATTTGTAAAGATTTAGCTACACCATCTTTTGACATCTCAAAGACGTATTTAAGATAATTAAGCTTATCTTCTTGGTTAAGCTTTATATCATAGACTAATGATCTACTTTTTATAGTTGCTAATACATTATTATAATCGCGTGTAAACATTAGAAAAAAAGTATCTTCTGTTGGCTCTTCTAACGTTTTTAAAAGAGCATTTGCGGCTGAAATATTGAGAAAACTTAACTCTTCAATAATTATGATTTTAGCTAAATTATTATAAGCTGTTAACTCACAATTTTTTATAATTTTTTTGACTTCTGCTACTTTTATCTCGTCACTTTCTGTTCTCGCGACAGTGATATATGGACTATCTTGGTAGTTTTCTAGCTGTTGGCCTAAAATAATCTGACATAAAGAATTAATAAAACTTTCCAACAGTATGGCATCTTTAACTCTAAAAATAAAAGCGTGATGTAAAGTTTTAGCAGATTTTTGTTCAAAAAAAATATCAAGAAGCTGACTATGAGTTTTAAGCTTTAACACTTCAATCCTATATTATTTTACGTGCATATAAAAAGTTAGTAATCATACTCTTAACATATGCTAGTTTTGACTTTAAAAACCCTTTTTCTTTTTTCCTAACAAAACTAACCTCATAAACATTACTTTCTTTATCAAGGTGCCTAATTATATAATCATCATAAGTTTGAATTTCATCTACCAAACCTAGCTCTAAAGCATCTTTACCGAACCAATATTCACCAGTAGCAACTTTTTGCATATCTAAGTTTGGTCTATATATTAGTATATGCTTTTTAAATAACTCATGAATATTGTGTAAGTCTTGTTTAAATTTTTGGCGTCCCTCTTCTGTATTCTCACCAACAGTAGTTAAAGTACGTTTGTATGCTCCGGAAGTATGCATTTCGACATCTATGCCATTCTTTTGCAGCAACTCTCTAATATTAGGCACAGTCCCTACCACACCAATCGAGCCAACTATAGCAAACGGTGCTGAAATAATTTTATGTGCAACAGCAGACATCATATAACCACCACTTGCAGCTATCTGATCTATACACACTGTCAAGTTTATGCCTGCTTGGCGTATACGCTCTAATTGAGCTGCAGCAAATCCATAACCATTAACTACGCCACCAGGACTATCAATTCGTACCACAACTTCATCTGTAGTATTAGCAACGCCTAATATAGCTGAAATTTCTTTACGTAAGTTTTCAACTTGAGAAGCATGAATATCGCCTTTAAAGTTCAAAACAAAAATCCTATTTCTTGAACTTATTTCTTTAGTGTGTTTTTTTTGTTTTTTAAGGTAGCTTTTATATTCTTTTTTGTCTAATAGTGTCTCTAAAAGTTTTTCTTTGGTTTCTTTATATTCACTACCTAGCTTATTAATTTCTAGCTTACCTTTTGAAAGCTTAGTTACCTCTTGTTTTGCCTTTGCTAACAATGAAAAAAAACTTCCTAAGACAAATACGATAGTAAATATAACTACTAACGCACTTAATATAAAAAATACAAAATCTATAAATCCTTGATACCACATAATTACCTACCTATGAACTCGTAAGGTTTTTAACAGCGAATCATTAGCATTTCCTTTTAAATTTGCTTTTTTAATAGAATCACGTACAAAAATACGCTTTTTATAATTATAAATCGCACCAAAACTCTCATCTATAATAAAGCCTTCAGCTTCAAGAGAGATCAAATACGCTGCTATATAGCAATCTGCTAACGTAAAACTTGAGCAGATAAAAAAATCTGTTTCTGTAAAAACTTTTTCAACAGCCAAAAAGCTATCTTTTAGATTCTTAAATAAAGAATCAAGCTTAGCTTTATCATTACGGTTTTTTTTAATTTCATCCAAAACTGGATACCACTCATTATCTATTTTATCTAGAGACAAACGGATTTTGATCCTTTCATTTACCAAACTTGGTAATAATCCTGGTGCTGGAAACCTCTCATCGATGTAAATTAACAGCGCCTTTCTATTATTTATACTATAATCTTTTTCTTTTAAAACTGGAAATATACCATCTGGCGAGATCTTTTTTAACATCTCTGATGATAAATCTCCTGATTCTACTACCTCCATATTCATCTTTTTTTCCGCTAGAGCGATTCTTGCTCTTAGTGAGTATGGACAGTATTTAGCTGTATATAATGTTACTTTCATCAAACTTGCCTTTATAAGATTAAAACAATTAAAACTCTACTTATTGTTTGCTATAATTGTGAGTACTAAAAACTAATATGAAATTTTACCATATTTGTGGATAACTACAACACAGACAGCGAAGGCTTTTTGTTAGACTTTAATAATTGGGACGTAATTTTCTGTCAGGCAACAGCTTTAGAAGAAGGTATAATATTGTCTAGCGATCATATGGTAATTATTAATTTTCTTAGAAGTTTTTATAATAAATACGAAAAATCACCGGCGATAAGAGAGCTCATTAGCGCATTAAAAAAAGAATACAATGATAAACTAGGCAATAGTTTGTATCTACAAAAACTATTTCCAATCTCTCCAGCAGTTCAAGCTGCTAAACTAGCTGGACTCCCAAAACCTAAAAGATGTATATAAGAGGAAGGTATGACTAAAGTATTATGTAAAAAATATAATCAAGAACTAGATGCTATTCCCTACAAGCCTTTACCAGGCGAATTAGGAGAAAAAATTCAAGCTGCAATTTCGAATAAAGCTTGGCAAGATTGGCTTGCTCACCAGACGATTCTGATTAATGAATATCGCCTTAACTTGATAGAACCAAAAGCAAAAGAGTTTTTACAAAAAGAAATGCACAAATTCTTATTTGAAAATAAAGAGTAAAGCCCGCCCGCCTTAGACAAAACTATGCTTTTGGTATAGGATATGCCGTAAATCATTAATAATTATTGGATACGCTTGCAATGTATAATCTCTTGAAAAAAAACATATTTTTAGTTTTTATAGCTTTAATATATTTGTTATTCATCGGGGCTACTCCTTTATTTGACCGTGATGAAGGTTATTACGTTTCTGTTGTAATAAATATGCTTAATAACCACAATTACTTATTACCTACTTATAATAATGAATATTGGCTTGAAAAACCTATACTATTATATTGGTTGATACAAACTTCCATACTATTCTTTAGTAAAAGCATCTTTGCCTTTAGACTTCCCGCTGCTTGCTGTGGGATACTGCTAATTATGTCTATGAATTTTTTGCTTAGAAAAATCATAAAGGATAAAACATTTTGCCTTATTATTTGTGCTTCTACAGCATTTATGCCTTTGTTAATAGTTATATCTAGAACTACTATGATAGATGTTCCTTTAGTTCTTTTTACAACTTTGACTTTGTTATGTTTTTTTGCAGCTACTGAAAAAGATAAAACTTGTGATAGAAAATGGTATTATTTTTCATGGCTATTTTTAGGCTTAAGTTTTTTAGCTAAAGGGCCTGTAGGTATAGCTATAATATTGCCAACTATGTTTATATATTTGTTAATACAACGTAATTTTTGGCGTGTTTTTTTTAGAGCAAACATACCCATTGGCGTACTAATCTTTTGTATTGTTAATTTTTGGTACTTTTTAGTGTTTTGGAAGCTTGGGTATAAATTTTGGAATGACTTTTTTATCCAACAAATATTTAATAGGAGTTCAAAAAGTTTAGTTGGTGGCACAGCGATATTTGCAAATTTAGGTGGTACATTTTTTTATATAGCTACGATCTTATTAACTACAATCCCATTTATTGCTCCAGCAGTATCAGGATTTTTATTAGCGTTAAATAAAGGTTTAAAGTCTAGGGAATCGATCTGGGATAAACTAGCTTTACTATCAGCTATATTTAGTGTTATTACTATAATAATATTTAGCTTATCTGCTACTAAATTACCCTATTACATACTACCAATTTACCCTTTTTGGGGTATCTTAGTGGGATATTTCTGGTTAAATATTAAAACTAATAATAACTTCTTTATTCCATACAAAAATGTCTTTTGGTCAGTATTTTACCTAAGCTCATTACTTATTATTATAGTTAGTTTTATAGCACCTTTTGTTATTTATTTTGGTTGGAACAGCATTAATAATGCAGTCAAAAGAGATCTTAATCCGACTGAATATGCATTACCTGCAACTTTACCTAGTCATTTATGGGTTTTGTTTTTACTCGGTATTATAAGTATTTTAGTGATTTTTATATTTAGACATTTTTATCGTAAAAAACATATTAACTACATGATATTGACTACCATTATTGGAGGATGTTTATATAGTTTGTTAGCTATACTAATATTTTTTATTTCTATCTCATGGTTACAAACACCAGCGATAAATATGGCCAAAGAGTTAAAAGGCAGACTGACTAAAAATTCAATCGTTAGTGAGATAGCAATTATTAAACCATCACTTCATTACTACCTTAACGCAGATAAAATCAATGATTACGCTCTTGCAACAAAGTACGTAATGTCAAATAAATCACAAGGTATAGAGAATTATACGATTATAAATGATTTAAATGAACTAGATGCTAATGTATCTGGTAAATATCCATACTATCTAATAACAAGAGATGGCTTAGATATTGACTATAAATCAAAAAATATTAGCATAATAAAGAATTTTCATCCATACATAATACTAGGTAACGATAAGGCAAAACAACAATGGAAAAACCACAATACATAGAAAAATATAAACTTATAAAATATTTACAACTCAAATACTCAATCTTACCTGTAGCTATAATGGTTATTTTTAGCTACTATTTTATAGATGTAGGAGTTGAAAATTTAGTTTTACTTATCCCAGAACACATCAGATCGATTTTTAAAGTTATAACTTTTCTAGGAGATTCAAGTTGGATAATAATTTCAACCTTACTAATAATTATTACTTTAACTATATGTAAAGTTAGAAAAAAAGAAGCGATATCTTCTCACAACATATATAAACTCTTATCTCCTAGTGTATTTATACTTTCCAGTGTTATTTTAAGCGGAATTTTAGTTCAAATTTTAAAATGTATAATTGGTAGAGCTAGACCAGTACTTTTTAGCGAGCATGGAGCAGCATATTTCCATCATTTTAACTTTTTTGAAGCTAATTTCTCAAGTATGCCTTCTGGACATTCTACAACAATAGGTAGTCTGTTTGCTTGCTTAATGCTTATATTTCCAAAACATAGATACCTATGGCTAATTTTAGCAATATTTACAGCATCAACGAGAATCGTAGTTTTAAAACATTATCCTAGTGATGTAATATTTGGCTTAGCTTTAGGCATATATACATCTATTTACCTCTTTAAAATTTTTTGGAGCAAACAGTAATAACAAATAGTTTGTACTACTTGTCAGAAAATTCTTTCTGACAAACACTACCTAACTACTGCTTTGCTCAATATATCAACTATATCTTGATAACCATTTTTTCCTGCAATAGACATAGGGGTTTGTCTATCCTCTGCAGCCTTGATTGAATCAGCGCCCTTTTCTATTAATAGCTTAACTATTTCTGTACGTCCATATTGGCAAGCAATAAATAAAGCGGTTTTTTTATCTTTTCTATGCGAGTTTAATTCTGAATTCTTTAGCTTTTTCCTTTTATTTTGAAAAGGGCTAACAAATTTAATTGGCCTTGCCAAGCTTACATTTGTTCTGATTTGCTTAGGATCTACTATTTTTTGTGATGTACTGATATTTTTTTTATAAAAACTTTCTCGTTTTTCTTCTTCATGCGATGAATCTCGATCTTCGTATCTACCTAATAATAGCCTAACTATCTCTAAATGACCTTTTTTACAGGCAATAAATAAATGGGTTTGTCCATTAGGTCCTGATGGAATGGTTATGTCCACTTCACGGTTCATTAATTCTTCAACTATTTTTGTATGGCCATGATAACAGGCAATATATAGGAAACGACGATCTGTGTAATATCCTTTATCATAAATATTTTTTAGTACTCCGTTCTCATAATCATATATATTTCCTATTATTTTCTCTGAATAAATTTTATTAAATTTTTCTATTGATTCACTAATAATCCTTTTATATGCTGAATTTTCTAAACTGTGAGTTGATGCTGATGATAGTCTATTATCTTTGTAATGTTTTTCTCCTCCTTGTTCACTCGATTCGAATGTCCTATTTAAAATAGAAAGCTCTTCTGTAATGAAATTATAAACATCTTCCATATTATTATTCATTGCACTTATTTTACTTCTAGTATAAGTTGCGCGCTTTTTGTGATGCTTCCACCTCCAGCTATTTATATATCCGTTTAACTCATTGAGTATATCAAGCCTAGCATTTCTAAGTTTCTGTTGGAGGTCCGAATCAAGCCTATCTTTATAAGAGTTAATAACTAAGCTTTTACTAATGTCATCCGCGGCATAAACTAATACATTTAAAGTAAAAAGGGGTTGTTGTCCAGGTATTATATTCGTAGGCACCCCTACCTCAGAATTAAGAGTCCTCAAAATATCATCAATCAAAGATTCAGTTTGGTACCTGGAATAATCAACAGGTTTACACGCAACCACTTCTAACTTTTTAGGCTCAAACAATTTTATAAGATCTTGATTAGCAGTAGTTGCAACTACCACGTTATGTTCCATACCATTTAAGTGAATACAAGTATCATAATCACTGCTAGAAAGGCTATCAACTAGTAGCTTTAAAAACTTTTTATAATCTTGTTTAGTTCCAATAAAAGGTTTATCAAATATTGTTACATGATTTGCTCGAAAAAACGAGGTACTATAAATTGATTCCCCTTTTTTTAAGTTACTTAAGTCCTTTAACTCATCTAAAGTAAATCGTAATGACGTAAATCGGTTAAACAAACTATCACCAACATGTCCATCTATACTTTTCGGTCGTTGCGCATGATCAGATACAGCTTTAATAAAGTCAGCTAATTTGGTATACCCAGTATCATTAAACTGCTCATTTACGATGCCTTTTGTAAGCCTACCTATCGTTTCGTCAAATATCTCAAGATGGTGATATAGGTACGCTCGACTCCATAAAACAGCGAGACCGAAATCTAAGTCTTGTGTTTGTGGTAAGTCTAAAGCGGTATAATAATCACTCCAATCACATTTTTCTGAAATATCTTTTATATTTTCTATTAAGTTTTTGTAGTAACTCATTAAAAATATTTTCCTTGTAAATATCACATTCGTAAGTCTTAAATATAATTATAGCCAAAATAAGTAATTTATCAATAAAACTAATATATAAATAATAATATCAATACTCAAATATTTTTTTTGTTAATTTATTACATCGAATATTATAATCTAACATCAATTAGAAAATTATTTTACCAATTAGCACATTGCGGTTAGCGGCTGTAAAGCCAATGACAGCTACAACTGTTTGAGCTTTGTGACCATAGCAACAAAAAACAAGTTGGCTGAGCGAAGTCAAAGCCTAATATTTTTATGGTTTTGTCAAACCCATTTAGACAAGCTCAATGAACTCTTTTGCGATTAAATCAACAGTTTCAGATTATTTAATAAACCAGACTAAAGTAAATAAAGTTAAATTATAGGTACTAAACTTTTAACTAACTTTTATATATATATATTTTGGATTGATAGTGTCTGCTAAGAGTTTGTTTTCAAAATCTATTCTAAGCAAGATACCAATTGTGTAGCACATGATTAACAAGCTACTACCCCCATAACTTATAAATGGTAACGTTAAACCTTTTGTTGGCAATATTCCTGTATTAACTCCCACATTTACAAATACCTGAAAACCCATCCAAAAGCCTATACCATAAGCTAAAAATGCTTGGTAATATCTCTTTAACTCAAATGCTAGCTTAGCGATGTTAATAGCCTTTAAAACTATAAATAAATAAACTACCAATAATATCATTAGACCAGCTATGCCTATCTCCTCAGCTATAACTGATGTGATAAAATCAGTATGAGCCTCTGGCAAAAAAAACTGTTTTTGAACTCCATTGCCTAGTCCATCACCAAACCAACCTCCTCTACCAAACCCAATAAGTGCTTGTACCAGCTGGTAGCCTGAGCCGTTGGCATTTTCCCAAGGATCCAAGAAGCCTGTAATCCTATGCATACGATATGGAGATATAATTACTAACATAGCTGCCATACTTAACATGCCTGCTAAAAGCAAACCATACCATCGTACTTTGCTGCCTGCAACAAAAAGCATACCTAAAACACAGATCGATATAACCACCGTTGAACCAAAATCAGGCTGCATAAGTAAAAGTATTGCTATACACCCTAATAAAGTTATAGGCACTAGAATGCCTTCTTTAAAATTTCTCATTTTCTGAAGATTTGTAGCAACATAACCAGAGAAAAATATTATAGCTAAAAGTTTAGCTAATTCTGCAACTTGAATATTAATAATTACCAAAGGAATCCAGCGTCTTGCTCCATTAACGCTTTTACCAACTCCAGGCACTAATACAGCCACTAGCACTATAAGCATTATAAAAAAGAAAACATTAAAGTTTTTCTCATAATTTTTTGTAGGAACCAATAGAGCTACTAAAAATAAAAATACCGATACAATAGCAAAAAAACCCTGACGGATAGAGTAAAAAAAAGGATTATTATAATCATTCATTGCAACAACCATGGATGCAGAAGTTACCATAATCCATCCAAATGTAAGTAGCCCTAGCATTATAAAAACTAGTGAAATATCTATCTCTAGCTTTGCCCTGACCCTTTCTGTTTTTGCATTTTGTCTTGTTAATAAAAGCTTTAGTCTATATAACATTAAGTTGGTTTCCTAATTACTGTTTCAACTGTAGAATCAATTTTTCAAACACTTGACCACGTTCAGCATAACCACTAAACTCATCAAAACTAGCGCATGCTGGAGATAACAACACTATATCTCCACTTTGAGACTTCTGATGTGCTAAATTAAAAGCATCCTTCATATTATCACAAAGTTGATTTTCGCAGTAGTTACTAATCTGTTGGTTAATATAATATCTATCTCTACCGTATATAACTACAAATTTGACAGATTTTTGTAAAACCTCTTTCATCAAGGTAAAATCACCACCCTTGGCTATACCTCCTAATAGAAGGATAATATTTTTATTAACTGTAATACTTTTTAATGCTGCTATTGTAGCACCGACATTTGTCCCTTTAGAATCATTAATATAGCTAACTTGGTTAACTCTATCAACCAACTTACAACGGTGCTCAAGACCATTAAAAGTTTTTATTACTCCAATAGCTTTGCTGATATCTACATTTAGTTTTTCCAAAATATTAAGCACTACTATTATATTTTCTAAATTATGGAGCCCAAATAGTTGCGTTTGTGATATATCTAGTAGCTTTAAAGAGCCTTTGTAAATACTATTATCTATTAGAGTGTATTTTCCAGTATATTTTAAGCCTTTGCCATCAACATCATAAATAATAAAATCTTTGCTGAAATTTTCTAAATTTAGCTTTGATTGAGTATATTCAGCTAAATCTTTATATCTATCTAAGTGATCTGGTGAAATATTAATCACACACCCAATTGTAAAATTTGCTTTTTGTAATAAATCAATTTGAAAGCTTGACAATTCTATTACACAAAAATCAAACTCATCTGCTAGTTTAGAAAGTGGCGATATACCAATATTACCAGTAAGGATGCTTTTATAACCTAATTGATTTAAGACATAGTTAAGTAGTGTTACTATTGTACTTTTACCATTAGAGCCAGTAATTGCTATAGTTTTTACATCTGTATGTTCTATTTGCTTATAGAAAATATCTATATCATTAGTTAATTTATTCTTATAGTCTTTAAGCTGGCTATATGGGTGCTTATTAATTGGAATACCTGGGCTTAATGCTACTAGATCATAACTGCCTAAATTATAATCTAGAAACTCTTGATCATTATGAGAAATATCTATCTTTAAGTTGCTAAACTGTTGCAAAAAATCATATATAGCTTTTCCGGTAGTTCCAAATCCTACTAGTAAAACTTTATTGATTTTACATCCATTGAAATAAAAGTCAGACACTATCTAACCTTAATAGCAATTAAGCCTATTAGAAATAATACCACTGAAACTATCCAAAAGCGTACTACTACTTTTGTTTCTGGCCAACCTTTTAGTTCAAAGTGATGATGGATCGGAGCCATTTTAAAAATTCTTTTGCCATTTCTTAGCTTATATGACCCTACTTGGAGGATTACAGAAATAGCCTCTACCACGAACAATAATCCCATGATAAAGAATATTAACTCTTGACGAATCATAACAGCTATTACACCAAGCACAGCTCCTAATGTGAGCGAGCCTACATCTCCCATAAACACTTCAGCTGGATGAGAGTTAAACCACAAAAAAGCCAAACCAGACCCACAAATTGCCGCACAAAATACAGCTACTTCTGCAAGACCCTGTTTACTGAGGTAGTTAAATAAAAAATAGTTTGACAAATTATAGTTAGTTTCAATATAAGCATATACCCCTAATCCAGCAGCAACAAGCACAACTGGCAAAATTGCTAAACCATCTAAACCATCTGTTAGATTAACAGCATTACTACTACCGTTTATAATGAAAAAAGTTAATATTGTAAAAAGCACTATTCCCATAGGGATGTATAAATCTTTAGAAAATGGAATAGATAAGTTCATTTGGCCATTTTTTTCCAAAAGGATAAATAATACTATCGCTAAAACTACAGAAAAAAATGATTGTAAAGCAAATTTATGTTTTGCTCGTAGCCCCTTTGGGTGCTTAAGTACAAGCTTTAGGTAATCATCAAAAAAACCAATAGCTCCAAAGAATAAAACTACAAAAATTAGGATCCAAAGATAGATACTACTTAAATCACCCCATAATAACGATGATATAACTATAGATAATAAAATTAAGACACCCCCCATGGTAGGAGTATTTTTTTTTGAAAAATGACTTTTTGGACCCTCATCACGAACCACTTGCCCGATTTGCATTTTTTGAAGCCAGCGTATCATGGGGGAACCAAGTAATAAAGTTATAAGTAATGATGTAATAGCAATCATAAGTATTCTCATAGAAACATAACTACTGAATACTTCAAAAGCCGAAAAATACTGACTAAGCCATTTAAAAAGATAGATTAACATACAATTTTTATCTGAAATAAATTAACTACATTATATTATAGTATATCTAGTTATACTTTTACAGAGCTTTAGAATCCTTAAGTTCACACTATAACTATACATAGCCAAATCCATTACAGCAAGTGCATTTAATATTTTGTCCAATAAAACCAGCCCCTTTACAATAAACACAAATAGGATGAAATTTAGCATTATGCTCTCTACCTACAGTTACTCCACCTTTTTGCTTATTTGGATAAAATTTAACATCGTCTCCTCTACCTATAGTTATTCCACCTTTTTGTTTATCTCGATAAAGTTTAGTATTAGGTTCTTTATTTATAGCTACCTTTTCTTTAAAAAATTGCTTTTTTTTCAATTCCATAGCGTTTCTAGTCGCATGCCCTCTATATATAGATTGAATTTTTGTAGCTGCTTTAATTTGTGTTTGCTGCTCTTTATACCACTGTTCATTTAGCCCAGGGAATGTTGGAGTTAGACATTCTTCTTTATAATCACCCTCATTATAAAAGTTATCTCGTCGAGTATTTATAAATCCTTTCTTTTGTTTTGTTTTATTCTCTAAAATCTCTTCTGACGAAGGAAACCTATTACTGTAGTGTATAGCACTCTGTTCAATTATAAGCCAATCAAGAGCTTCCCTATATGATTTAAATACCTTACCAGTATCGACAAAATTATAATCTGTGTTATCCAAATAAAGATACCCTGAAATTTCTAAGTATTCTTTTATTATCTCGGCAGTACTTGGATAATATTTTTTCTGAGAATCATCTTTGTACCCTCTTTTTTCCCAAAAGCCGCTCCCAATTTTAAGTGAAATACAAGCCGCTTTTATATTTCCTAGCCTACAAAATTGTTCTTTTAGTAGCTCATCAGGAAAATCTTCATATTCAGGCCCGATTTTCTCCTCATAATAACGAAAAAATTCATCACCCATCACTAATTTAATTATTTCGCTATTAGGTAAACTTCTATTAGGAATATATGGTTTAACGAACGAACCAATTCCTGATTCCTCTAAACCTCGTATTGGAACCCAAGTATTAGCAAACCCAGCTTTAGCAGAATTTTTACCACTTGATAGGTAAAAAATATACCCATCTATAACACATATTTTTCTTTCCTTAAATGTTGCCAATAGAATTTTCATTTTTTTCCTATATTTAATTACGGTTTAAAATAATAGCCATCGAATGCTAAATTACCTATACAATCTGACACCTATCTGCTCCAATAAATTTTTATTATAGCTAGTTTAATTATAAGCTTAAATCGATAGTTACAATGTTTATCATCTCATATCTATAGCCATTTTACTAAAGTAAGAATATACAAATATAGGAGCTTTTATATATAGTAAATATTAATAAGTGATGATTTTTTTTAATAGCTCTAATATACTTGCATAACGAATTAGTAAAAAAAACTCTATATATGGAAGAAATTACTGTTCTTACTATCTTTTATAGCAATTTTATAATATCATCATATTTGTAAGGATAAGAGAAACATCATTGATTTGATTTTTCATATGTAATTTCAGTTTTTGTTTGAATATAAAATTGTCATTATTCAGTCCATACAACTAGTCAGATTCAATATCTGGATAATAATAAACTAATAAAAAATTAAAGAGAATAAAATGAACAATAAATTACAAGGTACAGTTAAATTTTTTAACGAGCAAAAAGGTTTTGGATTTATAACACCTGAAAATGGAAGCAAAGACGTTTTTGTACATATTACTAAACTAAATGGCTCAACTCTTTCTGAGGGTCAACAGGTTGCTTTTGAAACACAAGAAGGTAGGAAGGGTCCTGAAGCTATAAATATTGAGGTGCTGTAATGCCTAGTATTAGAGTAGATGAACGCAAGCCATTTGACATAAGTCTAAGAAACTTTAAACGTGCTTGTGAAAAAGCAGGTATAAAGCAAGAGTTAAGAGATAGACAACACTATACAAAACCAACAGAAAAAAGAAAAATAGCTAAGCGTTTAGCTATTAAAAGAGCTAAAATTGCTACCAAAAAAGCTTTTAGCTATTAATAGAATTTTTTACTCAAATCTTAATTTATTCTCTTGGTGGTAAAAACCAAAAGCCACCATACCTCAAAATTTAGCATTTTGTGATACTTTATAATTTAGCAAAGACAGTATTCTTTTAGTGTAAGAGACTGTTGAATCAACTACCCCGCCGTAAGCAATGGGGTATTTAACGTAATTAGATATCGCTTCTTAACATAGTAACAAATTTTGAACATATTTCTTACTATTTTACTTTTCATTATTCTAAGATTGTTAATAGTTAATATCTTAGTAACACTGTAGCTAGGTACTGACAGAACTAAAAAATATAAATGGTCTTTATCTGTACCTATCTCTATAAAGTTTAGCTGACATCTAGATTCTAGTTCTATACAGCTTTTTGATAATACTAAATCAACCGAATCATCAAATATTACTCATCTATATCTAGCAGAAAAAACAAAATGATATGATATAACAAACTGTTACGCTATGACTCTTCTTTATGTAGCTACTCATAACCTTCTCATAACCCCTATTATTATACGCCCCAAGGGACAGGGAATAAAACCCCAAAAGATCCAAAATAATATACATATTTACTTAAAACTATATTCAAGAGCAAGATTAAAATTTTAATATATAAGGTAATTTTAATTAAATTAGTCACACAGAAATAGAAATATTTTTAAAGCAAATAAAATTAATAACAATTTTTACTTGATTAAATAAAAATATATTTATATAATACAACTACTATCATAAAAGATTAAGTTAAAAAAAAGTTTTAACAAACCAAAGGAGTAGGATACAAATCATGTCAGTTAATGAAACCATACCTAAATCTCGTGTCAATATCACGTATGAAATGGAAGTTAGTGGTACAAAAAAAGCTAAAGAGTTGCCACTTAAACAATTAGTTATTGGAGATTTCTCTAAAGGTTCTTCAAAAGAAAAATCTCAAGAACTAGCAAATCGTAAGGTATATGAAATAGAAAGTAATAACCTAGATTCTGTTATGCAAGAAATGGGCATACAACTTGATATTAACGTTGAAAACCATGTGGAACCAGCAAATGGTGTACTAAACGTGAAGATCCCTCTAAAGTCTATGAAGTCTTTTAACCCAAACAATATAGCTCAAAATATACCTGAGCTTTCAAAATTATTGAAAGTAAAGGAACTTTTAAAAGAGTACATTTCACTAATTGATAACAATAGAAAATTTAGAAATCTAGTGAATAATTTATCAGCTGATCCAGAATCTTTAGAAAGCTTAATAAAACAGCTGAAGCTAGAGGATAATAATGGGTATCGCATAGAAAATTCTTCAGAAAACAAAGAGGTGTAAATATATGAGTGAAATAAAAGAGAAACTAGCATCTTGTAGTGATATTTTGCAGGCAGCAAACTTGGAGCCTAAAGAAAATTTTGAAATAGTTAATTATGGAAGTATTGATACTATTGAGTCAACAGATTATGAAGGCAGAATGCTATCAGCATTAGCTTTTTTGCTTTCTAATTCAAAGGACTCTATAAATAAGGTATCTGCTCAAGAACTAATGGATAAAATTGATAATGTTATATGCTCACAAGTTCAAGAAGTTATACGAGACGATACTTTCAGAAAACTAGAAGAAACTTGGCGTAGTGTTTATGAGTTAGCAGGTTCTATAGATAATAATAAAACTAAACTAGCTATCTTAGATGTAGATAAAGATGAGCTAGCTGAAGATTTTGAAATGAACGCAGCAGATATACTAAGTAGTGATCTTTTCCAAAAAACATATGTACATGAGTATGATCAGTACGGCGGGGAACCTTTTGGTTCTATAATAGGACTTTATGAGTTTGATAAGACTCCAGAGGATATAGAGTGGCTTATGACTATGGGTAAAATAGCTGAAGCCTCGCATGCTCCTTTTATATCTGCAATTTCTCCTAAGTTTTTTGGTGGAGAAAATTATAATTCACTTTCTGAGATAAAAGATATAGATAGCATGATGGCTCATCCGCGGTTTGGCAGATGGAATGCTTTTAGAAAAACCAAATCAGCTGGCTATATTGGTCTAACATTACCTAATTTTATGCTAAGAGCTCCATATCATCCAGATACAAATCCCGTAGGTAAAGGTGTCATCTCTAACTTTAAAGAAAGAGTAGATATTTCTAAACCATACGAAAGTTGTTTGTGGGGCAACGCAGCTATTTTATTTGCTAAAAACCTATACAGAGCATTTAACATAACTGGGTGGTGTCAATCTATTTGCGGACCTACAAGTGGTGGATTAGTAGAAGGCTTGCCTATATATAACTATAACAGTCATGATGCTAACGCTTATGTTTTACCTACTAATTATTTGATCCCAGATCATAAAGAATATGGCTTAGCTAAAGCAGGATTTATACCTTTGGTTTATGAGAAGAAAACTGCTAATGCTTGCTTTTTTAGTGCTCAATCACTTAAGTTAGCAGAAGAGTTTGAAAACGATAATGATTCAGAAAATAGCCAAATGGTAACCAAGTTACCTTATACATTCTCTATGTCAAAAATAGCACACTATGTTAAATGTATGACAAGAGATGTTATAGGTTCAGAAGCTGATGAAACCGTAGTTAAAAACAGTTTAACATCATGGTTAAATCAGTATGTAACTACAGCACCAAATCCTAATTCTTTAACTAAATCTTACTATCCATTTAAGAAAGTAGATGTAGGAGTAGAAAAGAATAGGGGTATGGCGGGTCACTACAAATGTCATATTGAAGTTTTACCACATATCAAATTTGAAGGTATGGAAGTAACAATGAAAATAGATACACGTTTAGACTCGTAAAATATATAAACTAAATAAAAACAAACTTTAGAGGAGTAAAAATGAGACCTACAGAATGTGTAAAATACGATAGAAGAGGTTTAGAAATAGACAGTTATTTTGGGTGTGCAGAAAGTGAGATGTTTGTCAAAACTGAAACCCCTTTACTGTTGATTGAAAAAGGAGGACTTGAAATAAAATCTGGTAGTTCAAAGGTAACTATAGAAAATATAGCTGGTGTATATGATAGAAAAAAAGACGATGGTTCAACAATAGCTATTAGTGGTGCTATCTTAGGGCTTCATGCGAGATCTAATCCTGGTGAAGTTTATGATTTCACGATATGCTTATCATCAAAAACTAAAATTGAGAAAAAACAAGGTAGCGCAGACACCTTAATTGTTACTCTAAAACCAGGAAAATTAAATAAAGAGCAAATAGCATTTGAAGGTAAGAATGGAACCACATGGGCAAGCGTGTTTGATGTAAAAACCAATCTCGAGATATCAGTGTCGGCTGATGACTATTCAGTTGAAGGTGGATCACATCCTGGGTTACAAAGACTTCATATTCGTCATGGTCTTATAAAAGGTATCACTCAGCTTAGCATCCCAGCAACAAATGAAGAAAAATCTACTCAAGTTATAGAAATGGGTGATCCAACAGCAGGTAAATAACATGTCATTAATACACTGGCAACCAGGTCAGTATTTATCACCTGAGCATTTCTCTTGTCAACAAGATGGAATATTGGATTTAAATACTGACATTTCTTTGAAACTTCTTAATTACAGTGATGGATTGTTTGATATATCTTTAGATATGGAACAATTTGTTTATAACGTTGTTGATTTAAGAAGACTTGTTCTAGTGCTTCCGGAATTTAAGCCGGTAGTGCTAGGGCATAATGCTAAAGTAGAGAAATATAATTTAATAAAAAAAAGTAACAATAATCGTATATCACTACATTTAAACATTAGCAAAGAAAAAATTGTTGAAAATGTAAAAATTAACGGCACTAATATTAAATTAGAATATCTACACCTCTACTTTTCAGAATCATTTGATAACGAGGCTAAGTTTTCGTTTAAAATAATGGACTTAGAGTTTGCTGAAAATACACATAAGTGGGAGATAAAACAAGGTTTTTCTCCTAGACTTATAGCTTTGCCACACTTATATAGCAAAGATATATTAAACCGCATAGGAGCTTGTATTAATGAAATTAATTCTTTTATTAATATAGAAGTTTCCAAAACTAATAACTTCTGGCGCTACGCGCATTTATATTTAAAAATTTCTGAGGTAGATAATTGGCTTAAGTCTAGTCTTAATATAAAAGATCAACCTTCTATTTTATTTAAAGACATAATCAACCGCATTCAAGGATTATCTTCGATAGCTTTTATCCTTAAAGGACAAAACCCCAATTTATTTGTCCCAAATGGTTTAGATATTTATAATACACTTGAAGCTCTTAAAGAGTTAGAATCTCAAATAAGCAAACTTAATCTAATAGAGCATAAAATTTGCCCTCTAGAATATAAGGAAGGTATATATAGAAGTAAAATCTTGCCAGCTAACTTCTTTGAATCTAACAATAAATATATAGTCATTGAAAGTAGTCAAAATATGGATTCATTAGATCTCTCTCTAATGAAAGTTTTCGCGCCATCTGAGATTAGAGACATTGTTATAAACTCTATAAATGGTGTTGAAATTGATAGTGTTGAAGATAACATTTCACAAAAAATATTTCCAGAAGCAAAAAAAACTTTACTTATCAAGCCTTATGGAGATAGATGGAATGCAATACTCCATGACAAGCTCGTATGTATAAAAAGCTTTCAAGAATCAAACAACATGTTTGACAGAGTATATATAGCATATGATTAGAAAAGGATTAACTATGAGTATTTTAGATTTATTATCAAAAGCTAATGAGGTTGAAGAAGTAGCTTATATTGCTTTACCAGATGAGTTTGAACAAGCATACATCTGCATTAGTGAAGAAGACTATACAACCGCTGAAGACATATGTATAAACATTATAAATAAAGGCTGCCTAGATGCAAAAATAGTTTGTTACTTGATTTTCTGTAAATGGTTTAATTGCCAGAACGCTAGTGAATACAGCTTAATTCTAGAAGAACTGTATCAAATTTATTTATTTTTTACAGACCTTATTGACCAAAAAAAAATAAAACCCAGATATTATAAGTCTGCCACAAAATGGCTATACAATATGCTGTGCACGCATGCAGATTTTTTAAAATCAAAAGAAGCTTTTTTATCTAAAGATAAAGCATCTATAATAGCTGCGATAAAAGTATACATTGACCAAATCAGCAAATTAGAATTAGATGAGGAAGAACATTTTGCTTTATTGAATAAGTTTTTACAAAAATGGCAAGAAATAAAAACGAAACAACTAAATATTGATAGTAATACTAATAATATAAGCAACTTTAGTAATCATGGTGTTCAAATTGAAACCGATAATACTCAAGTTCAGTCAAATCTAGCTGCTAGTCAATTAGTAGGTTTGATAAACACAGATCTTCAAAATGCAGTTCAAGGCAGTTACGAATGGAATAAATTACTAAAGGAAATTGAGCAGTTTGATAATTTTATTATTAATAATAATTTTCTCCCTGCTGCTATATTGCAGAAAAAAATACAGTCTAAAATGGAAAACTTTGACCCTTTAGTATACTTTCCTAACTTTTTTAATTCTTATTTAAATTCTAAATTAAAAGGCTTTGAAAAAATTGAAGAAATGTCCACTCTACAAGACCACTATCTGTGGAACCTATTAGATAATCTATATGAGGTAGACAAAATAAATTTCTCTAAGTTAGACTTCGAGCAATACACAAATATTATGAAGAAAGACAATACATCTAATGGCTACCCAAATGACCACTACAGTAGAGCAGATAGTATGGATAATGTTGAACACCAATATAATCATGATATGAACCAGCATGATTTTGATAACGATGATTTTTAGACTTTGAAGATATATGAGCACAACATTACCTAAATATTTAGAAGTATCTATATTCACTCTAAAAGATGATAGAACTATAGACAACGATAGCGAAAAGAAGATAAATGCTTCAGATATAAAATCTTTTGATATCTCTTTTAACACGTACGGTTTCAATGGTGAAATAACATTCCATTTGCCATATAACAGAAGTGAAGAACCTTTGTGGGATAAACTTATAGAGGAAGATTTTTTTGCTATTAAGCTTAAATATTATCAAGAAATAATAAAAGATAACAAATATGAAATAGATAAAGAGTTCCAGTGGCAAATACTGGGTTATTTTGATACATCGGAACATGGCCACTGTCAACTAGTTGAAAGATTCGAACCAAGCTCAAGTTATTTAGAAGTCTCTGTGAAATTCACAGATTCTATCAAAGCTTTTTTTGGTAATCATTATATACAAAAAGTTTTTTTTCAAAAAAGCTATCAGCAAATTTTAAAAGATATGTTAAAAGACTTTTCTAAGATTTTCGAACTAAAGCTTGAAGAGCCTCTATCTCCTGAGATAAAAGAAAACAGACCGTGGTTAGCAGTGAATTGTGATAAAAGTTGTCAATGGTCATTTTATAAATATATAATGAACACTTTCCAGTATTATCATTTACAGCCTTATTACATTTATAATAATGAAGATAGCGAAAACTACAACGTTAAAAGTCTAGATGAATTTAAACAAGATTGTGATAATAAAGATGCTTACGAAATAGATAGAGTTAATGTCGATAGTATTTATTTTAATAGGAACTCTAGTAATCTTGCTTGTTACACTATCAACAATTCTTTTTGGGATAAAAGTAAACAATCTGCAGATTCAAAAGATCTAGAATTTAAAAACTCAAAAGATTCTCCAATAAAAGTTCAAGAAAATTACCAATATGCAAATGGAAAAGACTTTGATGCTTTTGTCAAAAAATATGAGAAGAACATTGAGCTAAATTCAAAAACCGGGATGTCATATAAACTTTATTTCAGGACTCACCTAACAGAAATTAATTTTTTACCTATGAATATCATAAGCCTAAAAGATGGTAATAAAAATGATGCCAAAAACATAGATGAATATCAGTACCCTGATTATTTTATCCTAAAAACACATCTTAAATATGTTAATTCACAGGTGGAGAATAAAAACGTTTATATCAAAAACAATAATAAGAGTTTAGGCAAAGATGATAAGGATCTTCATAAAGATTATTTTAGGTTAACTGGTGACTTCTGTATCAGCGTTGAAGCTCACGATAAAAAGAATATAGCTAGATATTATCCTGTATTTAATAAGGAAAACCCCGCGATAAAAAGTTACGGGGAAATCTTTGGTACTGATGATGATAAGAAATTAGATTACTTCTTGGGCACAGAAAATAAAGATGAAATTAAAAGAAGTAAAATTAATGATTCTCTAGCAAAAAGTGTTGGCATAAATACAATGTCTCCATTAACATCGACAAGCTTGTATTACCTAGTAACTATACCTGAAAGTTTAAGTCCTAAAACAAAAGAAAAACAACGTAAAATTTCTGTGCCATTTTCTTTTAATAATGGTTATGGATTTATGCCACTGAAAAATAAAACTCCTGTTAAGCTTAATATATTTCAAGAACACTCAAATATAGAGGATGTGGTTTGGATCCCTGTGACGGAAAGTAAAAACTTTGAAACTACAGATGGTGAAAGTAGAAATACAATATTTATGGGTATGGATGATAAAAGTTATACAAAAATGGAACACTTATCTTGTGAAGAAAAAGATAAGTCTGAGTTCTTTATTGAATCAAAAAACAAAAATATAAAAACAAAGTTAAATTTTGATGCACAAAGTTTTAACATCACTATTTCTAATGCAGAAAAATAGGTAACGAGGATAATATGGAAATACTACTCATTTTGATTACTCTAGCGATAATAATTAACGCTAGTTATAAATTAGTAAGAATTTGGTTAATGCAAGTATTCAAAAAATACTCCCTAGGCAGATATAGGAAAATTATACTAAACGTATTTAAAGTCAATGAACTAACAGCTATATATTGTGATTTTCGAAGAACACTACCTATAAAATATAAAATATTTAGTTCTTTTAGGCTTAAGAAAAAGGTTATTATAACTGAAACCGTAACTGATGAAAGAGGGTTTGAACTTACTACAGCAGCAGATAATATGATACTATCTATAAACCCTGACCAGTTTTTAAATAGTAACCTTGATATAAAAGAGATTAGAGCCTTTTTTAAGTTTTTTTCAAAAGGGATATTAAATAGTATCATACATGAAGTTGACCTAACTAAACACCTTAATGATACTGACAGAAATGAGAAAAAAATTAATAATATTATACGAATATTAACTATCTTAGCCAATATCTTTAGAAATAAAATTTCCTTACAAATAGCTCTAACTTATAATAAAAAGATTCCTGGTGCAGTAGCTTGGGATAAATTACAAAAAGGACTTTCTAACTTTCCTTTTTGGCAAAAATCGCTGCCGGATGAGGGGTGGGCAGAATCACTGCTAACTCAAGACCAGTTAAAAACTTTGATAATGGATGAAGGATCTAACACCCAAGAAATTACAGAATTGTACAAATTCCTAATGAACTGTACAAAAGTTACTCCCTACTTACAAAAATTATACTCTGGTCTTGAAGAAAAAACAGTTCATAAAGTTAAAGGTTTTTATTTGATCGAACGAGAAAATATTAATAGATTTGTAGGATCGAATGATAATCTTAATGATATTTACATGACTTCTAAAATTATTAAGTATGGTGGATTAACGGTCCTAAGTTTAGGTATGGCAATATCATTACCTATGGCTTACCTGGCAGAGAAACAAGAGCTTAAAAATAAAATTCAGTATGGGTTTGAAACGCGTAGCTTAAAATTGGACAGCTTTACTTCTGATTTATACTTTCATACTCTCAATGAGAGTTTTTCTATAGCAGTAAACCCGTCCCTTTATTTTAGGAATCATCAAAAAGATTATGATGGGGTTTTCTCTAATAGCCTTTATGAAAGCTTCTTTAAACAACAAGAATATGCAAAAATTTCTGCCATTAATATGCTTGCATTAGCAAGTATTAAGGACTATAAAACCTTATCTTTCTTAAATAAAAATATCCCTATAAGTAGTATTTTTTGGGCAGACCTAACGGATCTTCCTCTATCAGTTATAATATCTTCTAATATTTTAAATGATAGATTTGGGGTAAAAAGTGACCAAGGTGTTCAATTAAGTGTTGACATGATTAACAACAATAAAATAGCTTTGAATAAAGCTCAAATACTTGATGACGCTGAAAAAAATGTAACCAACATTGCTCAAACTAATACTGAGATTGTAAGCAAGCTATATACAGATATATCAGAATTACTATTTTTAAATATCTTAGGTAGTAACTACGTTGTTAACGATTCTTTGGTAAAAAAAGATATTAGGAGTTTTGCAAAAACACTGCTACTAAACTCTAACCTTGTTTTAACTTCTGAGCAGATAACTACATTAAGCAATAAATTAGCTATCTTGAACTCTATAACACTATTAAAAGAGTTACGTAATTCACATGATCTATATACAACTAGTTACATACTAAAGGAATTCGCTCGACAAACTAAATTTTTGAGTCAAGCAGATAAAGAATATTTGCTAAAACAAATATTAATAGTTATCAATAACTTAGGCACTCTTGACATATTACCTTATAATGACCCCTCAAAAATGTATTCTAAAAGGTATTACCTAAACATAATTCTTCCCTTTTATAACGAATACGCCAATTCAATACAACTTTATGAAGATAATAAATTTAGAGAAGTTTTAGAAGCTTTCTTTGTTAGATCAAAAAGTGCATATGAATTAAAGTATTTGGCTTACAATATAGACCGCATAAAAGAACAGCTCGATATAGTTTCACCATCAGGTAAGGAAAGTATAGATAAGTTATACAGTTTAGCTAAATCACAAATCTTAAATAATTTGATCAACGAGGTAAATAATAATTTATCCTTCTTTGCTAACAATAATAAAACTATAAGCTCTTATATAAATAGTCTGAACGCCTTTGAAAAGACCTTAAATAAGTATAAGGCAGTTTTAGAACAAATGGGTGATATATTATCTAAACTTTTCTCAGATCCTAAATCGTACATAGAGAAGCGTAATGAATTAGAGAAAGACATAGACATGAAATTTGATAAATATATTTCTAGCCTTAACTTAGATCCTAAAATATCTACCATAGTCAGATTGCCGATTAAACAGCTTCGAGAGGTTGCTAATTCACTTATATCTTTATATGTAAACGAATATTGGACGATACATATATCTCCTATATATGATAATGTTTACTCCAAATTCCCTTTCAATGTGAATTCAACAGATGAAGCAACAACAACATATTTGACAGAGATCTTAGCTAAAGGCGGTGCCTATGATGGAGAAATTCATTTATTAAAAACTCAGTTTGCATTAGAGGAAGACATTATTAACTACCTATATCCAAGTAATAAAAAACAATATTTAGCACTAGAAGAAATCAAAAATACATTATGGGATAAATCAGGTGTTATAAAACCTTTAGATTTAGTAGTTAGTTCTGTTAATGGTTTAGTTGTAAACAATCAGAATATAAAACCAGATAAGCCTTTAGCTTATATTGGCTTATTTTCTTATGACAATGAAAATATTTATAATATGGGAATAAATAACATAAAGAAAACATTTAAAATAAACTGGTGGGAAACTGGTGTATGTAGTATTGAAATAGTAGATACAAATAATAACATGTTAAACTTTAACACAAACTCTGGAAGCTGGTCTTGCTTTAAGTTACTGAAACAAGCTTCAAACAATAACAATGTATTTACTTGGAAATTTAAGGAAGGAAATGTCAGCTTCTATATTCCTTTAAATAGCTTTATGTTTAATAAATAAAATAGAAACTAATATTTTTGTAAAAAAGCAAACAGAGAAATATATGAATAACAATATTGAAATTGATAAAGTTGCAAATAATATATTAACAAAGTTATCAGAATGGAAAGAAAACGCTAACGCAAACTTTGTTAAATACGCGCACCAAATATATGCTTCCAAAATACAAAACCGATATAGTAGTTTACTAACACCCTGCCCTAAGGGAGTTTTCCTTAAGGTTACAGATATTGGATATAACAATGATTCTGAATATATTGATCTTTATCAAGAGCTTCAGATTAGTCGTCCAAATTATCAAGGTTCTTTGTTTTCAATGTTAGATACTAGCCTTATGCCATTTGATGTTCAACGGGTTCGAAAACTTTCTGATGACACTATAAAACTAACTTTCTGCAATAATGATAAAACATTTACATTAGCTAATCAGAAGTTAGTGTTTTGGATTCACTCAGATACTGATAATATTAAGCAAAGCTTGCAAATATTTAATAATCTAAAGAAAAAAGCTAAACTAACGTACTATAGCAGTTCAGTTGAAGGTTATCTTGAAGTTAATTTGGAACTTGGCTACCAGTATAAGCAAAAAATAAATTTAGCTATTAAAAATAATATCTATGATCCAAGGCTTCAATTTACAGTCAGCATTGATTTTAGTCAAATAAAAGAGATATCTTTTGAAAAAATAGACTTAGAACTAAAATTTAATACATTAAGTGCCCCGGAATACGAGCTAACAAAATGTTTTCATACTAATATAATTCCTATGATAAACCAAGCTATAGTAAACATTACACCTTTTAAACTAGATGGTAATGATGATATATATTGGCTAAAAACTGATACTGAATTAAAGTATCAAGCTTGTGAATTACGAGGATTGTATTCAAATAATCATTTAATGGATCCTAGTACGTATCGTGTTATATATAGTGGTAACCAGATTGGAATTGAGTTTAACCAAATAGAAGAGTATTTTAATACTAATATAACAGGTTCTATGTATATTGATTATAACTTAGATGATTCTTTGTATGCAACAGATACAAGTCTAAGATGGTACGGGCATAACATTAACAAATATAAAATTAATGCGATTAGTTCTATTTATAATAAGTCTACTAACGTTGATGAAATAAAGATAAGAGCTCTTATCTCATTATTAGATATCTCAGAGCTAACTAGCTGGACAATTGACATGTGGAAACATTTATTAGCATTTTTTGATAAGTTTGCTTACATTAAAATAAGCTACTTGTTAAACCGAGTTGATGTTAAAGAAAGAGATATCGTATTAAATTTTATAACTGATGATATAGTTATACAAAAATGGATAACATTTTATGTATATCAGCTTAAGCTTTTTATCAGTCATAACGTACCATATTTAGATGTTAAATTACAAGCGAGCTTTTAAAATGGAAATAACAGAAATACCTCTTAGCTATCGTAGCTGTATAAAATTCTTGCAAGAAGCTTACCCTCACCATCGTCTGGATTATAAGATAAATTGGGATATGGTTACTAGCAAATATATAATCCATAAAGTAGAGTTGTTAAATGCTGAAATAGTAGTTTATATAAATGCGTCATTTTTTATTCATAAAACTACAGATATGTATGATTTATATAGCAATATCGAATATATAGCTAGCTATGATAAGGATTTTGAAAGGAAAATTTGGACCATGTGGTTTGAAAGTTTTAATTACTACATGTATCCTTGTTTAACAGATCTTAATAAGTATTATTTAGATTCGTCACTGTTTTTTTCTCCGCTAGATTATAAAAAGAACTTGTTAAGCTTAGTGGAAGATCAAATTATTCAACTATTTCCTAAGATATTAGTGTCTGTAGATATCCGTTATGAGAAAGCAATTCTTAATGAAACTTCTTTACTAACTAAAGCAAGCGTTTTAGAGGAGGTACGACTAGGCATAGATATAAAATCTAAATTGTACGTTTGTGGTGCGATTACTTTTTATTTAAAAGATCAAGAGAATGATTATAGAAATGATATAAAGTTGCTAAGAGAAAAACTAATTGAAATGTCCCAGTTTTCTGGATTAAAGTTTAATAATTTAATGTGTTTAATAGACTACGGACCATTACAATGCAGCATTAACAGTAAATTACAGAATTGCTATTTGGATGGTGGTAAATATTTGGAGAGAATATTATGATTTTTAAGAAAAAATGCCTACTATTGTTAATAATAATTCTTTTGTGCTCATGTGCAAAAGACGTTACTGTTGAAATCGCAACAAATAAAAAAGTAAATAAAGGAGCTCCTTTCTTTGTTCTTATAAATAAAAATGATAATATTGTTGATTTCAAAAAAATCACCCCAGATAAACTACAAAACCAAATTCTAGAAGATACTACCCCTTTGTATCTGTCATACTTAGTAATTCCAGGTGTTAAAAAAGATATTACACTTAAAGACCAAAGAGGCGATTTTAGTGTATTTTTTATGCTACAAGATGCCGGGACTAAAGTTAATAATTGGAATTTTTATATAAAAGAGCCTTCTCAAAAGTTTTATAAATTTACCTTAGATAATAATAAAATAACCTTAAATAAACAAAAGGAAGAAAGTTATGTGGAAGACATGTTTTTTTAACATTATTAATACAGTTGATGATTTTGTACCAGAATCACAAAGTACGTTTGATATATGCAGAAATACCGTATTATCGAAAATCAATAAATTAGAATCAATATTTCTATCAGAAAATGACTCTACTGATAACAGTTTTTGTCATTTAATAATTTTTGCTACTGTCGCTTATTGTGATGAATTACTAAGCCTAAAAGCTATTGAACATAATTTAAATTATAAACCAATGCAAGTTGACTTATTTAATGTGGCTAATGCTGGTGATGTATTTTATGAATATATTGACTCAATTCTACAAAGGAAAAAAAATTTAGACTTTGTATATTTAATTTACTATTTTTTATTAGAGCATGGATATAGGGGGCGTTATGATCTTAATAACCCTAAAAGGTTGATGTACATTAGACAGTTAGCTTTCTATATAAAACCAACACTAAAGGCCACAAAATTTACTTTAAATCAGAATACAAGAAAAAATCTGCTCTGGGCAAAGACCCCAAAGAATTTCTTTGTCTTTTCTTCCTTTATAGTGCTGATAGTATCATTTTGTGTTACTCAATATATTTAAATAAACTAATGTGAGAATGTAATCAATGTCAAATCCTTTCAATCATAAAATTACTGCAGATGAAGATACAATCGTGATTTCTGGCGAGTCTCAAAGCCATATACAAAAAATAACTATGGATTTTAAGTCAAAAAAATTAACTTTAGAAAATAAAGAATTAAAAGTTTGCATTGATTCTGAAGAAGAATACATTACTCTAGATAATGACATATCCAGCATCAAAATAGAAAAAAATAAAATTACATTCAAAACAACTACGTTCGAAATAGACTGTGATAGCTTTAACATCAAGTCAAAAGAAACTGAAATTAAAGCAGACAAGAAAGTTGATATCAAATCTCCTAAGGTAAATACAGGTTAGTTTTAACTATATATACAATTAATTTTTATTTATAAAAACTATCATTACAGGATTATTTTATGTTTGACATTGATAAAACTAAAGCTACTATAACCAAATTTAAAGAAGCTTATAATCAGTTGCCTCCTGAATTTGCTAAAATTATTGACTTAGACAAGATTCTTGAGAAAGAAAAAACTTTTGTTGAGTATGATAATTTTCTTAGCAAAATCCCAACGGATGATCTAGAGGATATCTATCAAAAATTATCTGACCAGAAACTTACTTTTTTAGATGAAGGATATACTGATGGTCTAATGGAATCTATAGAGACAGACCTACACAAGTTACTAACATTAGCAGATGAAAACTTCAACCATTCTCCCAACATGGGGCTAAAAAAAATATTTGGAGAGTTAAATTTGCAACAAATATCTAAAGAAGAGTTATATAAAATTAATTACAAAGCTTTAGGTGATACTATCCAGGCACATAATATTAATTATGTAGCTCCTGCAATTGTTATATTACAAAATATAGTCAATAATTCAAATGCTCTATTTAATATTACCACACCTCATATTTTTTTAGACAGCAAATTATTTAAGCCAATTAGTTTATACAATATTGAAATTAATAAACTAAGCTCTTATTTAGCTAGAAATACAACTGATCATGATGTAGAAAAAATAAAAATTAGCATTCTTAATTCCTTACAGCATTTTGACGAGATAAAAAATAATCCTGATATAAAAGAGTATGCAAATAAAAATGTAGAGAATTATTATACTGTAGCGAATTTTAAAAACAATTTAAAAAATAACCTTAACGATGATGTTAGTATTAATAATATAAATTCATTAATTAGCAAATTAAGTTCTCAGGCTATAGAAGTTGGAGCTTTGAAAAAAAATAGTGATTTATTACTTAACAACATTAATAGTATTAACCCAGCTTTGTTACAAAACTCTATGGCATCTTTAACTAATCTAAACAACATCAATCTAAAATTAGATTTTCTAAGTACAGCAACTTGTTGTTCTGATTTTGAGAAACCGGAATTTCAACTTGAAATAGCAAACATTGACACTAATTTTGGGGAGCTAAATACTAATTTTGAGGATTTAAATGCAAAATTAGATAGTATAAAACAACTTTCTGAAACTAATCCATTAAATGCAAGTCTAGAAAACTTAAATACTAAAGCTTCTGATATACAACAGCTAATTAATACTCAAGATCTACAGGATATTGATATAAATGCTGATGTGCTTAATAAACTAGACATATTAAGTGAAGATGTTCACTCTTCTTTTTGTGACTTAGATTTTCCAAATATGAATTTGGATTTAGAGTTTATAACAGCCTTACCATCATTTCTTCTTCAAGAGTTAAAAGCCTTATTGCCTCAATTAGAATTAACTATTCCTGATCTTGCCTCAATCCTATTAGATTTAATTAATAGCTTGAATCTTCCTGATTTACCATTTTTAGATTTACTAGCTTTAAATTTACCATTTTTAGACTTGTCAAATCTACTCCTAGAAATAAAATTTAAATTAGCTTTGCTATTTGCTGATTTCGGTCCATGTTTTAACTTGTTACCTAAACTTTCAGATTGGCTAAATGGATTGAATATACCCTTTCCTTCGTTAAGTTTTCAATTTGCTATGATTAGATTAGCTGTTAGCTTACTCTCACTTAATTTGAGTATGATGAGTTTACTTTTAACTACACCTAGCTTAAATATACCAAGTTTAATGATCCCTTCGATTACTATGCCTGCATGCGTTATTAGTTTACTTGATTCGCTTGCTAAACGTGGCAGTGCTTCTGCTGGATCAAGTAAATTATACGTAGTTTCTGGTGCTAAAGTTAAATGTTCTTTTGGATCTTCTGAAATGCCGTTGAATGTACTCCCTACTGGTGTTTTTATAGAGAAATTAGCACCTACATTACCTATTAACTTTATTCCCTACGTAAATGTCCCATCATTTGGTACATGCAAGAACCCTATGAACCCAGTTATAATGTCAACTGGTATGCCTCAGGCACCCTGTATGCCCATAGTTTCACCTTGGTTACAATTAGCTCAAAAGTCTCAAGTTAAGGGTTTGCCAGTTGTTAGAGCTAATAGCTGTTCTTATTGTATTTATACAAGCATGACTGGTAAAGTAACGATAAGTGATCCAGGACAGAAGAAAACTGTTGCAGAATAAAAAACCAATATAAGTAGCCACCAAATTTATTTGTCCTTACATAATGGTCAAAGTCTAGTCCTATACATGTAATTAGAATATTAAAAAGCATTAAAAAGAAATTTCCTGCACTATTCAACTGTTACAGATTTAGCTAGGTTTCTAGGTTGATCGACGTCTGTACCCTTGATAATAGCCACATGATATGAAAGAAGTTGTAGTGGTATAGTAAACACAACTGGAGCACTAAAATCACTGCCCGTATCTATTTCTAACACTATACTATTATCAAAGCTAACTTTATCTTTTATTGCTTTATCAACAAAAAGGATAAGTTTACCTCCTCTAGCATGAACTTCTTGAAGATTAGATAAAGTTTTATCCAATAACTCATCATTAGGAACTACCGCCACAATAGGCATATTCTTATCAACTAATGCTAAAGGACCATGCTTTAATTCTCCCGAAGGGTAAGCTTCAGCATGTATATAAGATATTTCTTTTAGTTTAAGTGCTCCCTCTATAGCTATCGGAAAATACAATCCTCTGCCTAAAAATATCGTATGCTCTTTATCTGCAAAATATTCACTTATCTCATCAATTTCAGAGTCTAGCTTAAGAGCCCCTAAGACTAAAGCTCTAATATTTTTTAACTCCTGCGTATACTGTGATAATCTAGCATCTGAAAGTTTTCCTTTTAACCTAGCCATAACTAATGCAAATAAAGCTAAAGCTACTAACTGAGTAGTAAAAGCTTTCGTAGATGCTACACCAATTTCAACTCCTGCTTTAGTCATAAAAATAATATCTGACTCACGAACAAGAGAGCTATTTGGCACATTACATATACACATACTACCTATGTAATCTTGTTTTTTACTTTTTCTTAGTGACTCTAGGGTATCAGCTGTTTCTCCAGATTGTGAAATACTCACAAATAAAGATCCATCGACTACAACGTTATCACGATACCTAAGCTCACTAGCAATCTCTACACTACATGGAATTTTAGCGTATTTCTCTATCCAATATTTTGCTATTAAACCAGCGTTGTAACTAGTACCACAAGCAACTATACAGATATGTTTTGTTTTCTCAAAAAGAGTTTGAGTTTGTTTATTGAAATTTTCTAAATAAATTTCACCATCATCACTAAGGCTTGAGGTAATGGTATTTGATATTGCTTCTGGCTGTTCATATATTTCTTTAAGCATATAATGTTTATAGCCATCTTTTGATGTGCTCATAGAAGAATAGTTATATTCTTCTACTTCAAGATTTTTAGGTATCCCTCGACTATCAAACACCTCTATATTATCCCGAGAAATTATCGCAATATCTCCTTCATCGAGGTAAGAAAATTTATTAGTAACTGGAAGCAATGACAAAGCATCTGATGAAATAAAATTCTCATCAATGCCTACACCTATAACCAATGGGGACCCTGAACGAACAGCTACAATTTTATCAAGGAACTTCTGTGAAATTATAGCTAGAGCATAAGCTCCTTTTAACATTGAAACGGTATGTTTTATATTTTCTATTATAGTCTTATTATCACTCCACTCTCTGTCTAGTAAGTGTGCTACTACCTCTGTATCAGTATCTGATTTAAAGGCATAACCTTCAGCAATTAGAGACTTTTTTAATTCAGAAAAATTTTCTATTACACCATTATGGACTATACAAAAATTATTTGATGCATGAGGATGAGAATTAGCTTTAGATGGCTTACCATGAGTTGCCCAACGAGTATGAGCGATACCTATATTACCTTTAAAATCACCTAAGGCATGAACTGATCTTTCAAGCTCTATAACTTTTCCAACTTCTTTACATACGTCTATTTTATTATTTATTACAGCAAGACCTGCTGAATCATAACCACGATATTCTAGCTTTCTAAGCCCTTCGATCAAAATATTTGTTACATTTCTAGTTGAATTTGCTCCGACTATTCCACACATAAATTAAATATACCTTATGATTTTTTTATCTTACTTAATAACTTTTTTAACAGGTCTTTCCCATGTATCTATATGACGCTGTCTAGCTCGTGAAATAGCTAAATTATCAGCAGGCACATCTTTAGCTATCGTTGATCCTGCTCCTATTGTAGCTCCATGACCTATATTTACAGGTGCTATAAGTTGTGAGTCTGAACCTACAAAAACATAATCCCCAATTGTTGTTTTATGTTTATTTGCTCCATCATAGTTACAAGTAATTACCCCTGCACCAATATTACAATTTTGCCCTATCTCACTATCTCCAAGATACGTAAGGTGTGAAGCCTTTGATCCCTTACCAAGAGTAACTTTTTTAATTTCAACGAAATTACCAATAACTGCTTCTTCTTTAATATCACACTCAGGTCGTACACGAGCAAAAGGCCCAATTATCGCACCATTTCTAACAATAGAGCCATCTATCATACTATTTGCTTTTATCTTAACATTATCTTCAATGGTACAGTTTTTAAGTATACAATTAGCTCCAATAACAACATTATTGCCTAATTTCACATTTCCTTTAATTATTACATTTATATCTAACCAACAATCTTTACCAACTTCTAAGTTACCCCTAACATCAAATCTATTTGGATCGGCAATACTTACACCTTGTGCCATAATTTTTTCGGCTACATTTCTCTGCCACACTCTTTCCAGATTTGCCAATTGAGCTCTATCATTAACACCTAAGATTTCAAATTCTTCTATAGGGTGGGTAACGTTTATAGAAACCGAATCATTTTTTGCAAATGTGACTATATCTGTCAAATAATATTCCCCCTGGGCATTATTTGATTGTAGCTTAGGTAACCATTTTTGTAATAAGCTTTTATGAACACAGTATATACCTGTATTAATCTCTTTTATTTGACGTTGAACGTCATTAGCATCTTTTTCTTCGACTATACCAGTCACAGCTCCAAACTTATCTCTTATAATACGCCCTAATCCAGATGGGTTTTCTACAAAAGCTGTTAAAACACCTAAATCATGTTTATGAGTGGTGCTTACTAAATTGTCTAAAACTTCTGTCGAAATAAGTGGCACATCTCCATAAAGTATCAAAACTTTCTCATCTTGTAAGTATGGCAGTGCTTGCAATACAGCATGACCTGTACCTAACTGCTCAGCCTGATGCACGAAAGTGATATTTTTATTAGTAAGTGTTTGTTCAATTTGCTCTTTTAAATGTCCATTTACTATTACAATATTCGTAGGGTTTAACTTTTCTACTGACTCGACAACATGCTGTATCAATGGTTTAGAAGCCAAAGTTTGTAATACTTTAGGCTTGTTTGAATTCATTCTAGACCCTTTGCCTGCTGCTAAGATCACTACTGATAAGCTCATAAAATCTCCTTTATAATATCTTTCCACATTGTTCTAATAATATTGTAATTATTTGATAATGGTCCTCAAACATTTTATCATGCATACTTTCTACTACAGACTTTGTATCAATCCATTTTGCAACTTTAGCATCATCTGCCGGTGCTATATTTGGTAACCTACTACACCCTTCTAACACAAATAAACCAACGTGTGTAATAGTTTGACCTCTTATAGAACGTGATGGATAATCAAATACAAAATTTCCTCTATTAGCTAAAGCTAATTGTTCAGTAGAGACATTTACATTTGTTTCTTCATACAACTCTCTAACTATTGCTTGCGCGATGAGCTCCCCATGATCCAAGAATCCTCCAGGCAATGCCCATAAATTCTTGCCTGGAGACTGCTTTCTTTGAATAAGTAAAATATGACCATTTACCACAACTAAAGCATCTACAGTTACAAATATAGGTTTATGTGGCGCAAATGCCCATTTAGCTTTATAATCTACCACTAGCTGATTTTCTTCTTTTAAAAGACTATACTGATCAGTGAGCATAAATTCACATAATATTTTGTGAGCACCATGTTTAGGGTTATCACAACACATGTATTCTGCTAAAATATTGCCTTTATAATATTGTTTCCTAAAATCTGTCGCATTATAGTTTTTATAATTATCAACAGATAAGTAATCCCATTCACTGAAACTTTTTAAATAATAACTTGATGCATCCTTTTGATGTCCTACAACTACTATACTATCACTAAAGCTAGCATGTTTATTTACATTAGCACGTAAATCATTCTCCCATTTTTGCTCCTGATAGTAATAATCAGCCAAAGGCTCTATTTTTACTAAACTTAAATCAATACCTAAAATATCTAAATCACTTTCTATCATCTGCTTTCTTTGCTCAAAAGAAAATGGATTTTTTATGTTAGACGCGCAAAAAGAGCTACCGACATTTATTATTATTCTTTTGCTAAGCGATAGAGCTTTCAAAATATTATGCAAATGCCCTTTATGAAAAGGCTGAAAACGCCCTATAAATACTGCTACATCATACATTATATTTGCCTATGTGCTTAAAACTTGAGGTGTGGCGTCACTATTGTAGACCTGACTACCTGATGGTGCTGTCATATTAATATAGTCATCTTGGTTTTCAACATTATTAGTATCTTCTTGTTTACTTTTTTGAATAGTTCTATCATAAGATCCAAAGCCTATTGAGCTTATTGCCCCTGCTAGACCACCCAAACTAGACTTACTATTTGATGATTCCGTTAAGCTTGTTGGCTTTAATGAGTTTGAAGTCACACTAACTTGAGCAGCTTTTGCTAGATTAATATTATCCTGGCTTTTTAATAACTGGTTATTTAAAGCTTTACGGACTTGGTTTAATAATCCAACTTCCTGATCTACATAGTTATCCGCCAAAGTTTTACCATCCGCGTTAAACACTGCTGGCACAGTTACTAAACTTGATAATTCATCAATTTTACGTATTTTTATAATAAAAACTAAATTTTGTGTATTATCTTTAACTGTTATAATATGACCAGATAAGACCTTATCCTCTGAAGATGAAATTTCATAAGGCTCTGAATGGCTTTTAAAATAATCTTCCAACAAATTAATAGTTACTGGCAACGGTTCACGAAATACTAACTTAAGTGCTCCTTTATCGTCATAAACCACACTAATAGATATCCTAGAAATCTGATCAGCCACTATCTTACTCATATCAAATTTATCATCATAGTTTGGTGGCAACATTCCTTTTTCTGCTTCTTCGATCTGAGACTTAGCAAAAGTATTTTCACCATCTGGTAATGCAAACTTAGGCTCTATTAACTCACCATTTAAACCAGCAGGTATTTTTAAGGAAGGTTTTTCAACTACCTCTACTCGAGCATAATCAAGCTTTCTATTTCTAAAAGGGGAACCTTCTACAGTATCTGATAAGCTTTCATAAGAAAAATCATTCTCAACCTGATTCATCGAGCAATCTTGTAGCAAAGTAACAAAACCTACCAAAACTACTATTTTGGCTATTTTTTTCATTGTTTAACACTAATTAACTTAACAAAATTTGTTAGTTAAATATTATAACACAGTGCTATACTTAAATATAATAAAAAGCTTAGCGTGTAAGATAATATAGGAAGGTTATGAAAGATTTTTTATTTATATTTGTGCAATATGTTTTACCTCATGGTTTCATATCACGTTTAGTAAGTAGACTAGCTAATTCAAGAAATAAATTTATAAAAAACTATCTAATAAATGTAATCGTTAAAAAATTCAAAATAAACTTACAAGAGGCAAAATACTCTGAAATTGACAAATATAGTTCTTTTAACGATTTTTTTACACGAGAATTAGCGGATGAAATTAGACCTCTAGAAGATAATCCTAAAATTATCAGCTCTCCAGCTGATGGCGTAATAAGCCAATTTGGACAAATAAATAATAAAATTCTTATACAAGCTAAAGGAAAAACTTTTTCTCTTAATAAACTTATAGCTAATAGCTCCAGAACTAACTTTACTAAATTTGCGACTATATATTTATCACCTCGTGATTACCATCGTGTACATATGCCTATCGACGGAAGACTAACTAAAATGGTTTACATACCTGGAAAATTATTTTCTGTAAATAAGCTCACTACCGAAAAAATAGATGATATTTTTGCTAAAAATGAAAGATTAGTTTGCTATTTCGATACTACAATAGGAGAAATTGCTGTGATATTTATTGGAGCATTATTAGTTGCTGGAATTGAAACTGTTTGGCATGGTAAGCTAGCTCCTAATTACTATAATGAAGTACAAACTTGGTTGTATAACAATCATAAGTATAACCTCGAGTTTAAAAAAGGAGACACATTAGGATGGTTTAACTTTGGTTCAACTGTAATACTACTGATGCCGAATGATAATATTAATTTCAAACTTGAGGAAAACAATACATCTATCAAAGTTAATCAAGGTTTAGCCTTTATTGCTGAATAAAGTTTCATATTAATCCAGAAACGACTAAAAATATTTGAGGCGCTTACTTTTTGTGATTTGCATTTATTAATGTAAGCTTCTTCACTTTGGTTTTCTCTTAACTCATTCTCCTGGGCTCTAAACCTAGCAGGTAATTTAATATCAAATCTTTTTGCCCATTTTCTAATAGTTACATGCTTAAACCCAAGTACTTTTTCAGCGTCTAAATAACTAAGTCCTTGTTTTTGACATTTTAACAATACCTCTTCGGCTGAACAATTAAATCTATCCTTAATTACCAATTCAAAATTCCCTGTATATTGATTTGCCATAAATAAGTCCCCCTTACACTTAAGCTTTATTGCTATTACACCCTCTTATAAATACCAACATTACTAAAATAGTATAGGTCTTTGTTTGATATTACAGACTATTCAGGAGTGGCTACAACTTTTTATACAGCAAATCTTACAGTTTAATTTTAATGATAAAATTAAATAATTTTTAAGGTAATAAAAATTATACTATGGTTAATAACATCCAAGTATACTAACTTACAAGTAACTTGATATGTTTATAGGGATAAAATTTAGGGTAAACTTTAGAATGACTACTATTTTTCTACATAACTCCATCGAGTTGGCTATACTTTACGCCATAAAACAAATTAAAATTTACCATCTTTTTCAACATGTCAAAAATTTTAACTAACTTTAAATAAATAAATAGCTTTTTAGTATTTTATACTATTTAAAAGCAAGTAAAAAAACTATACTTAAGGAATTTCTTAGCCAATAGGGATAAGTCCTACTAGGTAAGTTTTTTGTACACAATCATTTTTATCTAGATATTTGGCACCATTTGCGTCAGTTTTAGTTGGACATTGATTACTTGTAACACATGATGTTAATGCTATAAAGCATAAAATAATTATTGCTAGTTTTTTCATAAATACTCTCCGCTACTTAGCTACTTGTTGCTGAGCAGACTGGTCATCTGCAGGTAATGGTTGATAAGTTGATACGCATGAAGCTAATATGCTAGCTATTAAAACAATCGTTGTAATTTTCTTCATAATACAATCCCTTATAGTTTGGTTAATTTTGATAAGGATATTAACAAAAATCCCACACACACTTTATTTATACCATATAAATTATATGTACTCAACACTTCAATTACTTTTTAAAAAGGTATTTATCTATCAATTTAGATATATTAGAAAATCTACTTGAATCGTTTGTTATAGCATACTCCCATATTTCTTTATCAGAAACAATTGTAACAGCTGACTTAGCTCTAGTTACTCCAGTATAAATTAGTTTATTTGAAATAATTTTATTTACTTTTTGTGGCAATACCATCATTACTTCATTAAATTCAGAACCTTGAGTTTTGTGTACTGTCATTGCATATGCTGTTTCATGTTTAGGCAGCAAGAATATATTTATTTTTTTAAACTCAGTATTTGAAACTTCAAAATAAACTTCCCCATCATAAACTAAGCCAACATCGCCATTAAAAACACCAAAAATATAGTTATTTTCTGTTACCATAATTGGTTTGCCATTATAATAATCGGTATCTTGCTTACCTAAAATATTTACTATTTTTTTATTAAGGTTGTCTACCCCTATGTGAGTGCTTTTATTAGCCAACAGTATTCTGAAAGATTTTAAAATTTCAAAAGACTTTTTAACATTTTCACAAACCATAAGTTTGAAATAATATTTATGGACAAAACGAGATAATACTTTATCTAACTCACTAAGAAGATGGAAGTTTATTGAGTTATAAGCATCAGTTTTAGGATACAAGTTTTTAATATCTTTACTAATTATACTCTTAGCGAAGTCTGAAATCTCTTTATTCGAGCGATAATTTTTTTGCAAGTATACGATAAACTCATTAATCAATGTAAAATCATAGTAATCAGTTAGTTGACTAATAACCTTTTTAGTCTCATTAACACTATCACTACTACTTTTAACATTAGTAAACTCTGCCAATAAATTACCAGCTTCTACTGAAGGTAGCTGATTAATATCTCCAATCAAGATAAGTTTACAGTCAGGTTTAATTGCACGAAGAATTTTCACAAACAAACCTATATCTAGCATAGATGCTTCATCAATAATTAAAGCATCACAATCAGCTTGATTCTCTTTATAATACCTAAGTTTAGTAGAATTATTTCGAAAACCTAAAAACCTATGTATGGTCATAATCTCTATATTAGTATTAGAACTAAATTGGTCTAAATCTAACGATTCTATTAGTCTATTGGTTGCTTTGCCAGTTGGAGCTAGTATTCGAACAATTAACTTAGAATTTGAACTGGTGTATCCTAAGGCACATAGAAGTTTCATAATAGTAGTAGTTTTACCTGTACCAGGACCTCCAGAGATAATACTAAAGCTTCTAATAAGACTATTTGCCACCGCAATTTTCTGGTAGTTAATAACTTCAAAATTATCAAATATTTCCTCTAATATTTTTTTAGCTTTTAGCAAATCTAAGCTTTTAATATTCAATTTTAACCTACTGGATATAACTTCTGCGATTTCGTTCTCGTATAACCATAATCTCCTAAAATATAAACAGCCAAATTTATAAGCTATAGGAAATTCTTTACTAGTAAAATTCAAACTTTCAATTTTTTGCTGGAGTTCAGATAAACTACCAAAATTATATCCAACTTTAGGCACATCTTGCCAAGCTTCAGACCATAGTGTTTGATTAGCCACCTCAGCTAAATCTAAACAACTATGTCCTTGCCTATAACTCTCACTTAATGCAATTAAAATATGAAAAATATCAGAATCGTCATTATCTAAAAATTCTGAAATTTCTTTGGCAAGAAAATAGTCTATAGCCTCAATATCAAATAGGTAGTGCCGACAATCTCTTAGGTTCTTATAAGCCACTCTAATCTCCAAATAAGCCATCTAAAGCTAATACAGTCTGCTTTTCTAGAACAGTGTTATAAACACCAAAGCCGTCTTTAAAACCTCGCAAATAGAAATAATAAACTCCCCCAAAATGTTTATCGAAATCATAAATTTCTAAATTTTGTCGCAAAAAACGATGTAGGGCTACGCTATATATCAAATACTGCAAATCATACATGCTTTGTTGGTTTTTTACTTTCATCGCTTCTTGGTTGTAATTACTGATTTTATCACCAAGATAATTTGATTTATAATCAGCAATATAAAAACGACCGTCATGTTCAAATATAAGGTCTATAAACCCATGCAACATCCCAAACAATCTTTGAAAGCCATACCCTAAATCAACCGTGTTTCTATGCTCAGCCAAAATTTGATAAATATCTTTCTTAAATAACGATACATTAGTTACAGGCAGATAAAACTCAGCTTCTCTTAAAGTTTTTTCCATCGATAGGTTTTTCAGCTGAAAATAACTATCACTCTTATATAAGTCTGGAATATCTGCTTGCATAATTTCATTTAGCCAAGTTTTTAGATGATCAAACTCAGACTCATCTATAACTTTATAAATCAACATTTGCTCTTTTATCAATCGCTCATCCAAAGGCTTACTAAAATCACTTAACTCAAGAATATTATGTAGTAAATTACCAGTATCAGCCCCTTTAGCAGCCCTAAATCTTAACTCTAAACTAGTATTGTCATTCTTATCATCTTCTTTTACTTCATCAATTTTAAAATCTAAGGGCTGTTCATATTGGGCATGTGTTGGTCTGGTAATACTTGAAAATGACATTAACTGCCAATCTTTTTCAACCTTTTTTGTGAATCTTTTTGCTACAAGCTTATCCAACTCTATAGAGCTATTCCTAGATTTATATTTAATAAAATCAATCTTATCGAAGGTTATTAACTCACTATAATTATTTGGATTATTCGTCAATTTTTGAATTTTATCTTTCCAACTATCAATTTCTGTATAGTCCAAAAATTTCGCTAATGGACTGCTTTGTGAGTTTTTAAAATTAGCAACCCCGAGATAACACCTATTAACTGCTCTAGTAACTGCCACATATAGAAGCCTCATAGCTTCTTCTAACTCCTGTAATCGTATATTTTCTGTAACTAACTGATCCTCGCCAATTTGATAGTAAGTTTTCTTAAGCATACTAACTTTGTTTATAGGTGAACTTTTTTCTAGTTTAGTATCACTCGCAAATGGCACAAAAACTACAGAATATTCAAGACCTTTAGAACCATGAATAGTAACTACTTTTATTAATTTTTCATCGCTTTCTAGCCTAAGCTCTGTTTGACTTGAAGAATTCTGGTTATATATTTGTTTTTCCAACCAGTTAATAAGCTGATTTTTCGATTTATACCTGTTCTCAGCTATCTTTATTAACTCTGCCAAATGTAAGATATTTGTAAGTATTCTCTCTTTGTTAGATTCCCGGATAGCAAAATCATTATGCAAAAGCTCCATAATTAAAGCCATAACACCCTGAGTAAACCATATTTGTCTTAAATATCTGGCTCTTTGTGCTGCTTGTTGCCATTTTGACCCTGTATCAAGGTTTCTATAATCTAAGAAATCATCTATTGTTTTACCGAAAAATGCTGTAGCTAAAGCTTGCTTTAGAAGTTTTTGATCTTGATAGTTGTTAAGACCTTTTAATAAATTAAATAACTGACAAGCTTCTTCTGTAGCATAAATATTGCTTCTTTCACTCAAATATACTGAACTAAGACCAAACTCCTTTAAGTTTTCCGTAATAAGTTTTGCTTGATTTGAATTTTGTACCAATATAGCTATATCTTGCTCTTGGACTGTTTGAGTTTTTAGTAATTTCACGATCTCACTTGCTGTCCATTTTGCAAGCTTTAATCTTAAATCCTCTGTCGTTAGATTTTTTTCGGAGTCATTAGACTTTGGATCATAAATAAAATAGTTAATTGCTGCTAAGTTATCATTAAAATTTCTATCATCTAAATTTTTGGCAGATTTCGTTATTTGATAACCAATACCTTGACTAAAAACATCTTCTTTATAATCTTGAGATTCCGGCAAAATATCACTCTTATAAAATAGTCTATTATAAGCTGCTACTATTTGACTAGTAGAACGCCAATTTGTGTCCATTGTCCAAATGTATTTTGCACTTTGCTTAGCTCTCAAATAAGTGTAAATGTCACCTCCTCTAAATCTATAGATAGCTTGTTTAGGATCACCTATCATCACTAAAAACATTTCTTCGTTTTCAAGAGGGTAAATAGCATCCAATATTTCATATTGTTGATTATCAGTATCTTGAAACTCATCGATTAGTGCTACGGGATAATCTTTTCGTAAAAACAATGCTAACTCTTGCGAATTTTTTAGAGAATCTCGCAACTTTATAATTAAATCATCAAAATCCAAAATAGCATTCTTAGCTTTAAGTTTTTTAAAATCTTCTCTAATATCCAAACAAATCTGTTTTGCTAAAACATACGCTTTAAAAACCTGTTTATAAGCGTCACTATCCTTAATTTCTTTATTATATTTATCTCTAAGTGCTTTTAAATTAAAAAAAATCGGCTCAAACTCTTCTTTCAAATTTCTATAACGATTACCATTTACAAAAGTCGAAAGCTCTTTAGGAACACTAGTTAATTTATAACTTAAACACCATTCTTTTATAGTGTTCCATTCTTGTTCTCTTTCACTCTTCTTATTATGATTATTTACTAATTTCTCAAATATAAAATCACTATGAATAGAAACCTCTTCAAAAACTTTTAATCTCTCTTTGTATAACTGTTTTTCAACATCTTCAAATGACAAAACCTCAATTTCATTACTAGAAAGTATAACCTCTTTAAAACCTTTAGAGTTTTGACTTGACCCGTTTATAAATCTTTCTGGGGTATGCCAATTTATAGATCTAAGGAGACTAAATTTCTCCGCGTTAGAGTTAATATATTTGCGAAAATATTCCCGTGTAGCTTCTAACAACAGATCAGAAGTGTCAACTTCCATAGATACATCTATATCCATACCACTTGAAAAAGCCTGCTCACTTAACACTTTTTTACAAAAACCATGAATGGTAAAAATAGCAGCCTCATCAATTTCTAAAAGTGCTTTTTTAAGATGTTTATATTCTGAAAAGTTAGTATCATAAGTTGTTAACTTTTCTCTAATCTTACTTTCCACCCTACCAATAATTTCTTGAGTAGCGTCCTTAGTAAATGTCATTACAAGGATATTTTTAGGTAAAAGACTTTTCTCCAATAATAAGCGAATATATAGTTCTGTAATGTTATAAGTTTTACCAGTACCTGCACTAGCTTCTATAATATGGCGACCAACTAAAGGTATTTTTTTTATATCTAATGGTTGCATAAATGAGCATTGTCCCTCTTAAGTTTCTTTAAATATCTTACAGCTTCATATTTACCCCAACAAGTATTATAATTCTTTTAACATTTAAAAATAATTATTAATTATGGATCTAAATCAACTACTCTTAACTATTTTAATGGCTGGTATTCCCTTAATTTTCGCTATAACAATGCATGAAGCTGCTCATGGTCTTATAGCAAAACTACGCGGTGATAATACAGCTTATATGCTTGGTCGAGTTACTCTTAATCCTGTACCTCATATAGACCCTATAGGCACAATTTTGGTTCCTGGACTTATGCTCTTATCCTCACTTACTACTGGATTTCCTTTTATTTTTGGTTGGGCCAAACCCGTACCTGTTGATTACAGTAAGCTTAAAAACCCTCGTTCGGATATGGCTTTAGTTGCTCTAGCTGGACCCATGACAAACTTTCTAATGGCTTTACTTTGGGCTTTAGTTGCCAAATACGTAACGTTACATCCTTATTTCCAAAGCATGGCTTTATATGGTGTAATGATAAATGTGGTTTTAATGGTATTAAATTTGCTACCAATTCCACCCCTAGATGGCAGTAAAGTCATTTCAGCATTCTTACCGCCTAATGTAGCCTACAAATATAATAGTTATCAACGTTATGGTTTTATTATTCTTCTATTACTAATTATCATCCCATTTGCTGGCTCAAATCTTTTATTCTATATTATGGGCCCATTTATTACTGGCATCATAGAGTTTATACAGATAGTTGTTTTTTAAATGTTACACAAAGGTATTTACTGAGACTTACCAAGAAGAGCATATTGACATTTTATAATTTTTAATTAAAATTTAACAAAAATATTTTTTAATAATTAAAAATGAGTATTATTGAAATTTTAGATGTATAAAATAACGTTTCAAAAATTATTAATAAATCCATGTCTGGTTTAGATTGTGAACACAACCCAAATCGTGATTTTTTATTATCTATGGCAACAAAATCAAGGATAAAACAATATAATGATCATTATATTCCCACAGGTATAAAAGCTCATATTATAGATTCAAAGCTAAATCATATCAGACGGTATGTAACGTACAATGAAAACGAAGGTCAATATATTGTAACTGATAATAATTATTATAATTTAATTAGGCAATACGGTGTTGGAAATTGTGACGAACAGAGTCATTTTCTGATACATGAATTAAAAAATAACCCTAATTATCATTTCAAGTTAAATGGTTCAAATAAAAACTTGCCTTGTACGTAAGGTCAGTTAAATAATCCTAGATATAGTTGCGTCTTTACCAATATTTACTAATGTGAACTCTCCTAGAATAAGTTTTTTACTTAACATATGTATAACTGCCATTGTAAATAACTAAAAATAAAATTGTTAATGAAACTTAGTTTAAGCATATAATTTAACTTTAGGCTTTTGCTTAGACCATATTTTAGCTATACTTGGCAATATTAACACTATTTTTTAAAGATTATCAACTAGTAATGCGTATATTAAATAAGATAACAGCAGGTTTTATCATTATTACACTAACGAATACACTAGCTCAAGCAGAAACGGAAGTTTACTCATGGAGAGCTGAAAATGGAAATGTTGTTTTTTCCGAAACAAAGCCATCTGAAGATATTGACTACAAAATAATTAATGTAGGTCAACCTACAGTCGTTGATACAAAATCACCCGAAGATTCTAAAGGTGATGAAGTTGTTAAGATTGAGCAAAATGACATACAAAAATTAAATAATTCTCAACTTGCCGAAGAAAATAAGCAGGTTCTTAAAGAAAACCAAAATGACTTAGATATACAAGTAACCTCACCGGCTGATGAAGCAAACATATTTACAAAGGAAACTTATATACCTATAAAAACAAATCCTGCTCTTACAGCTAACGATAAACCTACATTTATAGTTAATGGTAACTCTGTGTCAGCAAGTTTTGAAAACGGATATTGGCAAATTGCTAGACCTACACCCGGAAAAAATGAGATTATTATATCTGGTCAAACAGCTGATGGTAGAAATATTAATCAAGTTACTGATTCTGTTTTCTACATCAAAAATGGTTGGTTACAACAATCTAAAAATACTGGAAACTAACTTATCTGAAACTATACAAATAATTTTACTCATTCAGAATAACTGCGATATAGCAGGTGTAGTTTAAGATGTATCTACTTTAGGTATCTATTATTCAAATGTTTATAATTATCTTTAATTTCTTTCCATTTGCTCAAAAGAGCAGTTGTTTTCACATTAAATTCATTTATGGTATATCCATGGTTCATCAGTGAGAAATGAGTAGCACTGGATAGTAAATCTAAATCATAAAATTCATTGCCTATCATCAAAGAAATACGAGAGTTACTAGCATGGCAAGTTAATTGATCTATATGACCTACAATTTGCTTAACTTGATTATTTTTTACATAAAAGTTTAATTTGCATTCATTTGCATTATAAGTAAAGAAAGAACCTACATTATTCCTTGAATTTACAATAACAATATCATTTGGATCTATTATGATATTAAATTTTTGATAATTAATAAATAGAGTTGAACCTTTAATATTTACAACTTGGTAATTATTATCTATAGTTGTAATTTTTAATTTCTCGTCTAGAGGAATTAGGCTGATTTTTTTAATGGATTGATACATTTTATGTAATGAAAATAATATAGGAGAATAATAAAAAGGTAAAAACCTGTCTCCCATAGACATCAGATTTTTGTTATAGCTCTCAAAATCTGGAATTTCAATACCAAGCTTATTACAAATAGATTTGATATTATAATGCATATTAAAATCACTCAAGTACTCATCTGGTAATCCAATCATATGACCAAATTCATGTGCAGCAATTGGAAAATCTTGATAAGAATCTTTATGCTTAACATTAATATTACTTCTATCCCCAATTATTATTTTAGGTAATATATTTAGTGCTTCTTTGTAAGCAACATTAGGATAAACATTCTCTTGTTTAATACGTTGGTATAAATCTGAATTATTATAGACAGTTATTGGATAAAACTCATAACATCCTTTGTTTGCATAATTTGTTAATTCTCGGATAAGATCATCTTCACTACTAATTTGCAAAATAGATTGTAACTTAGTTTTTGAATAATGAGTTATAGTTGAAGTGTTTGACCATCGTCCAAAAGCTAGCTTGTATCCTATATTCATAGCTATGTTTTTAGTAGAATAACTTGAATCTAATGCTCCTGAGTATAATACTACATTTCCATTATAACCATTAACATAAGAACGTCCTGAGGCCATATTTTTAACTAAAATATTCCAACAATCTTTTTGTATTCCTGGATCAGCTTCAATAACTCTAAATATAGGAGTAAGATTTTCGCCATCTATATTTATAGTAAATCTACGTGACCAATTAGATTCTATGGTATTCTTCCAATTATTCTTAAACTTTTCTTCTGATTTAATAGGAGAAAGGATAGACCATCCTCTCTCAAATTTCCAATTAACATATAGTGTAACGTAAAGAATATTTGACTCTTTTCTAAGATGATATTTTTTTGTTGTGAAATTACCCTCTGCATATTCTTTTTTTATCAATATAGCCATTAAAACACTCCATTTATATTGACGTAAACTAACTATAACAATCAAGTAAAACTCTAGACAAATTAAATCATACTTTTTAACCAAACTCCTTATTTAATCAATAGTCTTTCTAATCGAAAAATTTTGGAATGAAGCTACGCTTTAGTTCGCTATCGAGTTTGATGAGAGAATTCTGAAGTTTATGCAAGTGAATTTACACAGTTAGATGGAAAGGCTCTATTCCCACCTAACTTCTATAAATTTTTCTTGGTTTTTTTCCTTCAAATGTTTTAAATTAGGGCATTTATTTGTATGAATCACAACTCCCTTTGAGACACTCATATACCCTTCAATTCGATCTGGATACATAGGTTGACAACATTTTGCAAACTCATATTTCATACCGTCAAACCCCGAGACTAGAACTTTCATACTCTCTGAATTTTGTAGCGGGCTTTTTTTAGTTTGCTGTTTTTTTATTAGTTTCTCCTCAGCAGAATAAGTATCGATTATGTAGTTGACTATACTTTTTATACGTATACTACCATTTTCAATAGCCGCAAATAAACTATCAGCCAGTTGCATATTAAATTTATTAGCAACCTCAACAAAATTTATCTCCTTAAGATCATAACCTTTAAGCTCTTTTAAAAGCCTATCTTTACCAAGTGCTACGTTATCTTCTTTATTTTGCTCATTAAACCACTTTATAACTCTTGATCTGTTGCGAGCTGAAGTTAGGTACCCTAAGTTTTCAGATGCCCAGTCTTTACTAGGATTTGGCTCTTTTTGAGTTAGTATCTCTACTCTATCTCCTGTAGCCAGCTTAGTAGTTAAAGGTACAATTTTGTCATTTAATTTAGCCCCTTTTGTACGATGCCCTACCATAGTGTGGACAGAATATGCAAAGTCTAATACTGTTGATCCTTCCGCTAAATCTATAAGTTCATTAGCCGGTGTGAATACATATACCCGTCTATTTAATTCTTTGGATATTTTACTGATATCTTCATTAATTTCTTTTTCCCACTCAAGAAGTGATCTAAGCCAAGCTACCCTTGCCTCATAAGAAGCATCAAACTTAACTCCTTCTTTGTAACGCCAATGTGCTGCAAAACCAAGTTCAGACTCTTCGTGCATTTTATGTGTTCTAATTTGTATCTCAAGATTTTGCCCATAAGCATTAACAACTGTATGTATAGATTTATACCCATTAGACTTAGGGCTTACTATATAATCACTAAACTCCTCAGGTATTGGTGAATATAGATCATTTACTTCTGCTAACACTTTATAGCACTCGTCAATGTTATTTGCTACGACTCTAATTGCTGTAATGTCAAAAAGCTTATCTATATCTTTATAGCCTTTATTTTTTAACTTCTTATATATACTATATATGTGTTTAACTCTACCTTGGACTCCTGCATCTAAGTTATATTTTTTCAATATGGTTTTTAGCTCTTCTGTAACTCTATATAAAAAATCCTCTCTTTGCTTACGAGTAGCCCCTAAACTTTTTGCAATCTGTTTATACTGTTGCGGTTCTAGAAAAAAGAAAGCTCTATCCTCTAGCTCCCATTTTATAGCACCTAAACCTAATCTATTTGCTAATGGTGCATATACATCTAAAGTCTCTCTAGCTATAATTTGCTGAGTTTTATGACTCAAAGACTTTAAATGTCGGATAGTGCATAATTTATCAACTATCTTTACTAAAACTATTCTGACATCTTCTATAATAGTCAAAAGCATTTTTCTAAATGTATCTATTTGCTCAAGGGATATACTATCTGAACGATATATTCTGATAGCAGACATTTTACGTGTGCCTTGCAAGATTTTTAATACAGTATAGTTACAAGTCTCTGCTACTCCTTCATCACTAACATCGCCAAAATTGTATAACTCATAAAGAATACCTGCAGCAACTGACTCTTCATCTGCTCTGATTTTAAAAAGTATATAAGCAATTTCTATAGCATATAAAAATGAACTAATACCTGTTGGGTGACGCGCTGAATCTGCACTTTTTACTTTTAACAATTCTAGCGCTGAACCTATAAGCTCAAACTTACCACCAGAATAAAAATTCTTTAGCTCTGTAATTAAAGCTTGATCATTTATCTGACCATCACTATCAAGTAATTTCGAATCAATAACTTGCATAAACACCATTCTTATCTAAAAAAGTACAAAGTTAATCTATAAGCCGGGTTCTGTAGTAAACAGCCATTTATCTAGGCTTGCTGTCACCAACAAGCTCAAGCGACCTACCCTGCTACAATGCGAGCAACATTATAGTAGCACTATTTGGTCTTGCTTTAGATGGGGTTTGCAATGCCATTGAATGTTACCACCAATGCGGTGTGCTCTTACCACACCTTTTCACCCTTACCTTTTACAAGGCGGTATATTTTCTGTTGCACTTTCCGTAGGCTCACGCCTCCCAGACGTTATCTGGCATCTTGCTCTATAAAGCCCGGACTTTCCTCACCTACTATAAATAAAACACAATAAACAAACTACAAAAAAACTACAGCTTATTATAATCAAAATGTTTTCTAATAGTAAAGCGCGACTGTCCGACTAACTTTGTAACTTTATTAGCCTTGCCTAAGCTTAGCTAATTCAATCATGGTATTAGATTTTACAGAATTATATTCCTCCTGCAAAGTAACTATCTTAGCATTATAAGCTTTTTTTATCTTTATAAGCTCAGATCCGAGGTTTATTCTATCGTTATTTAGCTTTTTTCTATAATCATTGTACTGTTCTTGTAGCTGGATCCTATCGTATCTAACAGCCTGTATAAGCTTAAACAACTCTACTATGTCATTTGGATATTCATTTAGCCTATCAATACTAAAACTTTCTTGAGCTTGATGATTACAATCATTAAATTGATCACTGTGCTCCATATCAAAACTTGGTTTCTTCATAAGGATATATAAGACTTAAATTTAATAAAATTATATGTGTGCCAATCTACCAAAAGCTACCAATAATTGCAATGCAATAATAGCTATTCCCGATAGTAATATAATAACAAGATATAACTTACTTAGCAAAAGGTTTCTTAATTCTCTATTTCTAAGTATCCAAACCATAATAGCAGGCTGAATAATCAACAAAAAAGCTACAAAAATACTAGCGTAACCAAGAGCAGCTATAAAGCTGTTAACAAAGTATATAGCGAAAATCAATGGTGGAGCTAACGTTATAACTAATGCTAACAATTTCTGAGATTTTTTAGAAAAATCAAGCTTATATAAATCCTTATTGAAAGAAAATAATGCTAGCGTAACCCCCAGAAATGAAGTTATAACGGCAAAATTTTCAAAGAGCTGAATAAATAATAAAGGTTTAGTTTGTCCCAACTCTCTATATGCTTGTGCTAAAGTTTGGGATTTGTTACTTAAGTCAATAAAACCATTAGTATCATATAAATTAACTGTGCCTAAAGTAGTAATAATCCAAACCATATATACTAGTAAAGGGGTTAACGCTCCTATAGCTACTGTTTTTTTGAATACCTTGTCATTAACAAAGTAGTTCCTAATAGAAGGAATAACTATATGAAAACCGAAAGATGTTACTAATATTGGAATAGCAAACCAGGCGTACTCAACACCTAAAGTTTTATTTTCTAATAAAGAACTTTTGATCTCAGGAGTAACAAAAACTACAAATAGTACAAACGCTAAAATTTTCAGACTCAAGAACAACTCATTAACTCGGAAAACAACTCGTACACCCTTGAATATAAAAAAACCAAAAACCGTACAAAATACGAACTTTGCAATATTACTATCAGTTATTCCACACAAGCTAAATACATAGGTTTGAAAAAGTTGTCCTCCCATAAATATATAAGCTGTAAGTAAAGAATATAACAACAATAAGTAGAATAAAAAGTTCAGTATTCTGCCAAACCTACCTAATAAATTGTAGGTTATAGAATCCATATCTGTACCTAAAGGTTGTGATGTATTAGCCTCAACCATAAGCATAGCTGTAGCAAACATAATAATCCAAACTAAAAATAGTAATGCTATAGCGTAGTTAAAACCAACAGCCGCCACAGCAAATGGTATACCAAGCATTCCTGCGCCAACTGCTGTACCAGCTATTATAGCTATTGCGCCTAATTGTTTTACGATAGAAACTTCTTTCATGATTATCCCAAACGCTATCCAAACGTCAAATTATAACAACAAATAACTAATGTCACTAACAAAATCCAGCTATAAAACTTGTATTTATAAGTTAAACATCAGCAAAATAAATATTACACTAAATTCATATTTACGAGGAATGAATATTCGAAGAAAAGCAATTTTTGAGCTTTTTTACCTTTATAGCTAACTAGTGTGCTTAACACACTTTATGATTAACTATCTATAAGTATTCCTGATACGTATTGAAAATATATTCATATAACTTTTGAGCATTATTTTGGAATACTTCCCAAGATTCATTATATTTATTGTTGCTGGTTAATGGGTGCTGCTTAGTAGAAGCTCCATATGGTATTGATGACCCCAATAGTATCCATGGAACAAATTTCTCTTTTTTTGTTTGTACGTGTGTTTGTAAGGCATTCTTTACCCCTTTAGGCTCTCTTTCATCTATCCATGATGCAATGTTTAGCAGTCTGTCAATGCCGGTGGTTCCTCGGTTTTCCTCATAGTCTCTTTGAAATTCTATTCCTACTGTTGGAACACAAAAATAGGCCATATATTCCATCATACCAGTTCTAACACCAGTTTGTACTACGCCCTTTGTTTTATTTTGCAGTTCTAGGATAAAATATGCTTGTTTGCACATGGTTGAACCATCCTTGTCATTTTTAAAAGGTTCTTTGTTCCATATTTGTGTAGCATCAATTACTTTATTTGAGAATTCATATTTTTTATCATCTGGAAACCCCATATGTTCGTAGATTGGATCTCCCATGAAGACGATATTATAATTGTTTGATAAGCCTTCATAAAAATCTTTTAATTCTTTACACATCATATGGTGTAAATTCTTTTTACCGGTATTGTTATCACGTCCTTGCGCATTTTTGTCACACAGATCAAACAAGTTTGCTTCTTTTGTGATTTGATTGTTACCACCGTATTTGGTCTTTCGGAATTGTTCTAATTCTTCCCGGTTCATGCCTCGACTGATTACCACCAAAGTCCCTTTGTTTTGACTTAGTTGATTTTGTTGTAATAATGTGTCGATATATTTTGAAATATCATTCTTTGCGGTATCAGTTAAGCTTTCTTTCAGCTTATCCGTCATTGTATCTTTCATATACTTTGCACCATTTTTGTCGATACTCTTTTTAATCATCTCATGCGCTTCTCCCACAGTTCTGGTAATACGTCTATTGTGCACACTAGCGTATTCCGCTATTTGCTCTAATGCAAGGTCTGTGCTTGTTTTATCTGATAATTGATTTTTGAGTATATCTTTATGAAATTTGTTCTGAAATTGATGATTTGATAATTGTTGATAGTAATATGTATGTTTTTCATTTTTGCCATCATCTGAGACAATAACAGTAGTATAATTACCAAAGTGATTGTTATCCCAGTCTAATCTAAGCGATTTAATACGAGTTGCCACCTCTTCTTTAGATTCTTGTTCACTCTTATGTAGGTTTACACTCACCTCTTCGATGCTCCTTTCGAGAGAATCTAACTTTTCTTCTTCACTAGCAACAGCTTCAAGGGTTTTTTTATTCATTCTATTATCATAAAATTCTTTTTTAAGTTTTTCTATCGACACACCTAATTTTTCTTTCTGTATTTTTTTTGATTTTTCAAACTCTGTTTTCTTGGTTTTTAATTCATTGATGTTTCTACTCTTGTCAGGATATTCTTCATCAAGAAATTGACTAGATCCCCCAATGAAAATCGTGAAACGTGACACTGATCCATTTTCATTTAGTTTATGGAACGCTGTTTTTGCAAAGCCCATCCAAAAAGAGATATAACCCAAAAGTTTTCTGTATGAATTGTAATTAGTGATCATGATCAGGTCCACATTAGGATCTAGGATCATACACGTATTCACTGCATATCTATCACCACTTGTATCGATATGCATCACTATGGCTTCACGATTATATTTGGTGTAACGCTGCATACCTTTATACATTGTTACAGATTGTTGCCAGGTATGGTCAAATTTAGGTAGTATACCTAAGCTATACGCCAGCTTTTGCGCGAGCATATTGGTTTTTGATGGACTAAGACTTCTAAATCCTGATAGAACTAAATTTACTATACGATTGAAGTACAACTCAAGCATATTTGTGTAATTAGCGTAAGAAAATTTTTGACTCTTTACTTCTTTGAATTTATTAAATTCTTCATAACTAAACCAATAATGTCCTTTTTCAAGCGGACAAAGTGAGTAGATAGTCTCGATAAGCTTGACATTTTTACGAACATTGACAGATAGTAATTTTTCAAGGTCAAATTCCGGCATCATTAACCTAACTAACACAATTTCTACCATTAAAACTATTTTTTGCTTAAAATTTACTTCCTTAATTCTTTTATGATATTCTCCACATTGCTCATAATTCATCGTTTGACATAAATCTAAAGATGTTTGAATCAAGCTAATTAATTCTATTACATATTTAAGGTAAGAGTTAAGCATACGCCTGTAATGTATATGTTTTAAGTATTCTAAATCTATGTAATGCTTAAATCCGGAACACTTTAATTTCTCTTTTAAAAAAAGTGAACAGATAGTATCGATACTTTTAGGGATATTGCATGATTGTACTGTACTAAGACCTACTATTTCTACTGTTCCAAATTGTACATTTGATTCTAGAGATATTAACTCCAACCTAGATTGTAAACTTTTAAGTACGATTTTCAGCGATTCAACCGACATATTATAACCTGATTCTAAGATGTCTTGAAGCCGACTAGTTATTGATTTAGAGAATGGAAACTCTTCAAAACCAAATAAAGGAATAGCATGTATTTTAACATCATCCATTGTAATCATTAATTTTACCTCCAATTATTATTTGATAACAAATCACTCATGATTGCTCAAGAATGATACAAAAAATAAACATTGAAAATAATATGTTAAATTGACTGCTCTTATTAAATATAAACAGCATCTGGATTTCTATGGGAGGTTATGTATGTCTAAGAACACGAGCCTCCTTAGAGAGATTCGAATCAAGTCAAGAGATGTTAAAAATAGATCTTTAACGAATTAATTACACATAGTGCTGATTTCTCTACTATCATCTCAATTATGTGGTTTATAGAGATAGTTTCAATAATTAAATAGTAAAACATCACTGTTAACAAAACGCTAACTTCTAGGATCAAAATCCATTTTCTCTTTCATTTGACGATAAAACTCTTTTTTGTCTTCCGTATCTGCTAAAGGTAATTTAACATCATATACTATATAAAAATCTCCGCCAGCAAGACCTTTGCCTTTTATACGCATTTTACGCCCAGATTGTGTACCTTCTGGTACTTTCATCTTTTTTTTACCAAAGGGGGTATCTATCTCTAAAGTTGTTCCAAGAGCTGCTTCCCACGGTGCTACACTCACATGCTCATAGACATCATTGTCATCAATTTCATAGTTTTTATGCGCAATAACCTCTATTTTTATATATAAGTCACCACTAGGAGCATTTACACCTTTTCCATTTGCACCCTTACCTTTTAGTCTAAGTTTCTTACCATTTCCAATGGCTTCAGGAACGTTTACCTCTACAGTTTTATGTTGCATGGTTGGCATACCATTCGCGCCCACTTCTTGATAACTATAAGAAACTGTTCGCCTACCACCTTTGATAGCTTCCTCGACATTCAAACGTAAAGATACTGTCATATCCTCGCCTTTTACTGCTTTTGACTGTCCTCCACCAAACCCTCTTGCCCCACTACTAGCACTACCAAATAAATCCCCAAAGATATCACCTAGATCCTCAAAGTTAAAACTTTGTGAACTTGAACTTGCTCCAGAAAACCCACTAAAGCCGCCTTGACCTCCAAAACCACTTTGTTGTATTTTGTCCCAATTCTCACCATAATTATCATACAGGGTTCTCTTTTCTTTATCTTTAAGAACTTCATACGCCTTTTGAATTTCTTTGAATTTTTCTTCAGCTCCAGCTTCTTTGTTTACATCTGGATGATATTTTTTTGCTAACCTCCTATATGCTTTTTTTAAATCAGCATCAGAACAATCTCTACTTACTCCTAACAATGAATAATAATCCGCCATTTAGTTTAAACTCCCAACTGTCATTTATTGCATGTACTAATTATAATTATTTTAACAAAGTAATGTACAAAAGTACCGTTCTATAATTATTTATATGTGCACTTTACCTGTAATTCAACAATACCCCAGCCCCGCGGCTATAACAACATACTTTCAAACTAAATATAGGTGTCTATATACAATCTAGCATTACATATGTTTAACCTTACCACCTATAAGTAAGGTCATTTTTATCAAAAACAAGCGGGTATTACCTGAGAGACAAAACTTTTTCCTTCTTGTCTTGATTAAGCTATAAACAAACTTTATTTTTGGTCAAAAAAGAGTTGTTTTGGCGTTATTTTCCATTCTCAGCAAAAATCTAAAATATCACAAAAATTTAATTTAATTAATATAAAGTATTTACTTTTTTAATTTTATTTTGCAAAATTAATTAATATTAAACAAATTTATAAAAAAGATGCGTAAATTTATATTATCACTTGCTTGCATCTGCTCTTTAAATGCAGCTTATAGTGAAGATTCGATAATTGACTTATATTTTGTGAATGATACTAAAGAATCTATAGATTTTGGTTTATCAGTCATAAGTGGTGGTATTGATGCTTCAAATAAGCATGAAGACTCTATCGAGAGGGCTAATATCGGAAAAATAATTAGAGCTGTCCGCGTCTATAATTTTTCACGTATAAATACAACCATGTTGAATAATTATAATTATTATTTAGCTGGTCAAAAATCGCCTCCATATCAATATTTACAAAGAAGCGGTTATAAAGACTACATATCCTTTTATGTATTAAAAAAAAGTGACGGAAAGGTATATAGACTACACCAAAAACTTGTTGGCGGTTATTGTAACCTTGATGAAAAAGATAGTCCAACAATTTATAAGTATACTGGAGATAAGCTTTATGTAATACCAAATAGTACTTCTGAATGTTCTTTTACATTAGTAGAAGATGGGTACCCACAACCTGAATCTAGGGGAGGAGATACAAACCTTCTTTCTTCTTCTCCACCTTTGGTAATCACCCCTGATAACCCTACAGGTGACTTAAACAACTCGGTAAGTAACTTAACTAATTCTACAGAAAATGTTACTAACAATACAGATTCTAGCAATAAAGTTACATATTTAGACCAATCAGATACATCAATAGATGCAGAAGATGGTAAAGCTAACTTTCAAATCGAGTTACAAAAAAATCCAGACCTAGAGCAGCAACTAGATGATGAATACTTTGCCATAACTGGTGTACATAGAGCTAAAGCTTAATTTATTAATAAAGGTAGGTAACCATATGAAAATTATAAAATATGCTATATTAGTAACTGCAATCTGTGTTAGTAGTACAGTTTTTGCAGACCAAAACGATACTACAAAAACCAAAATTGACCGTGAAGAAATAAATAAATATGTTTCTCAAAATTTTAACCTTGATATATATAAAAGTTTCTATCAACCATTCTCAAACTGGCCAAATTCTGTAAAATTAGAAAATCCATATATCTATGACCAAAACTACTCTTATGATGATACGTATACATCCTCAATTGAGGAGCCTGAAGTATATGAGGAAAATACTAAACAAATCTATATTGGTGCCTACACCTTTGATAATGACAATGATGAAACTAAAAAAATCATGGCAACTGATTTCAATAATAAAATCAGAGAAATGACAATTAGTGCACCAGGATCTGCAAAAGTTGATAAAAATTGGGCGGGGATTTCTCATAAAATTATTCTTCATAAACCAGGAACAATTGAAAACCTTGACTTTAATATTAGTGATCTTAACAAAGAAGTTAAAGCAGAAGAAATAGACAAAAAATATGCAATAAACGAAAAACGTACTAGCAGACAAAGTATAATTGAGATACCCCCTCACTCAAAAGTAGAAGCAAAAGTATATTTAAACATATCTAAAGTAAGAGGAAACTATAGTTTCATCACTCCCCTACGTGGAGATGTATCCGTTCTATTTAATGCTGTTGATTCAAAGGATAAAAACAAATATTACGATCAACCAAAATATGAAAGTTATGTTGCGAAGTTTTCAATATATGATTTATTATCCGCTATAAATCTTAACCTAACTGGTATGACTGATCCCTCATCTTTACCGGATGATATTAACTTTGACAATTGGAACAAATTAGTGTTACTAAAAGGTCATGGAACTTACTATACTGAAGAAGCCACTAGTGTTAAAATAGTAAAACAAATCTACGATTCTGAAGGTAATCCCGGAATAAACACCAGCACTATCGCAGCAGTTGAAAAAGTGTAAAAAATTATAGTTATTTTACATATAACGATTCTTCATTTAATATATCTCTTAATAACACTACTACCATCAAACTAAAACCTCTGTGACTTTTATACCTAGCTATAGTAAACCAGATAAATTTTATGTACAAAAAATAAGTACACCTCTTGGCTCAATGCTTGCTATAGCAGATGATAACTACCTCTATTGGCTATCATTTATAAATGACTTGAAACAAGACTCTTTTGAAGATATACCAAAATATTATCATGAGAAAATATTGTTTCAAACAAATACTATTTTAGACAACCTAAAAAAAGAACTAGAAGCATATTTTAAAAGCCAACTAAAAAGTTTCAATATACCATTAAAACTAGTAGGTACTGACTTTCAAAAACAAGCCTGGCAAGAATTACTAAAAATCCCGTATGGTAAAACTATCAGTTATCTGGAACAAGCTCAAAATATTGGTAAAGCTAAAGCATATCGTGCTGTAGCAAATGCTAATGGAAAAAATCCTATATCTATAATAGTCCCTTGTCATAGAGTTATAAATGCTAATGGGAAATTAGGTGGATATACTGGAGGAATAAATAAAAAGATTTTTTTACTTAATTGTGAAGATAACGCGCCTTAAAATCTTTAGATAATACGTTTCCTATACAACCATATCCAAACTAAAGGTATAGCTATAATTATCATATCCGCTATCACTAATATCACAGTGTATTGAAAAACATTACTCACACGAGAAAAAGCTGGTGGAAATAACCCTAATATAAACCCTAGTATACACATCACTATCGCAACTACTGACACTACTATAAGTAGCCAATTTGTATTTCGCTTGCCAACATAAAATACTCTGTAAGTATCTGGTCTAATAAACCTAAGCCTGATAGCAGAGATAAATACCATAATCCACATAACTACAGTAAACTGTGATGTAATAGCCACAAGCAAAGCAAATGCAGCATATACCGAAGGCATAATTAGAAAAGTTAAAGATAAGATCATAACAATAATTGCTTGTATCATCAGCATATTAACAGGCATACCAAATCTGTTCTTTCCTGACATAATTTTTGGGAAAAATTCTTGTTCCGCTGCTGTTTGCATACCCCTAGCTGGTCCTAAAATCCAAGTACTAAGAGCCGCTAACATTCCTATAGTTATCAATATTACTATTATAGGCTTGACATTTGCTAAACCTATAATATTTAATATTTGGGATATTCCCTGTATTAAACCATTTAACACATTCACATCTTTTATAGGGATAATAATCGTTAAAGAAACTGTAGCTAAAATAGTCAAACAGACTATAACCATAGTTGCCATTAAAATTGATTTTGGGATATTTCTTTCAGGTTTATCAATATTAGTCATATGAAAAGCAACTGACTGTATACCCGAGTAGGAAGAGAACGTCTTAACTAGTAATGCATAAGTACTTAAAGAAAAAATAGGTAATATATCGTTAAAACCTTGATAATCTAAATTGCTTTGCCCTGTTGCTAAAAAATATATTGCTCCAGATATTAACAAAACTCCAGGCACAATCATACCAAAAATAGCACCGATTATATTAAGAATAATAACTCTTTTAAATGGTAAACAATTAAACAAACTAATAGCCATAAATGCTGCTACCATAATTAACCAAAATAAAAAGCTAGTCTGTGTATTCTCAGCAAACCCACGGAAACCTATATAAGAAAAAGTAGCTATCAATGCGGTAACTGAACTAGGAAAGCCAACTACATTATTAAACCATTCTAACCACATAGCCAATACACCTGCCTTTTCACCAAGACCTGCTTTAACCCAGCTAAAAACACCCCCATTATTATGTGTAATCATGCTACTAAGCTCAGCACATATAAGCGCTGTTGGTAACAAAAATGTAATAGCAGCTATCAGATAAAAGAAAACACTTTGAAGCCCAATAGTTGCCATATAAGCAATAGAGCTTAAATTTATTATTGCTGAGATATTCAACGCAGTAAGTGATAAGGTTGATAATTTTCTTGACTGTTGCATAATAACCTTCTAAAAAATACTCTTTAACTGCTAGTCTTAAGTAATAAAACAACAGCCTGAGCAACTAAAAATATGTCTAAATTTAATAAAAGTATAAAATCTTATAAGAGTATGAAATATCTATCATTTTGTAAAGATATTTTAAGTGATAAATTTATAATCTTTCATTTCTAATACTTAAAAATTTATTATAAAATGATACCAATTAATTCAAGTTAGTTGTAGACTAGTTTGGCTAAATTAAAAAACTAAAATAAAATACAAGATTACAAATCTGTATCTTATGAAATACTAAAAAACAAGGAGAAGCGTAAATGCAAGCACAAGAATATATCGAAAAGATCATAGCTGAGGTTGAAAAGAAAGATTCTCATGAAAAAGAATTTATTCAAGCTGTAAAAGAAGTTCTTCATACTTTAAAACCAGCTTTAGAAAAAAACCCTAAGTATATAGAAGAAAATGTTCTAGGTAGAATAGTAGAGCCAGAAAGAGGAATTACTTTTAGAGTTCCTTGGGTAGATAGAAATGGTAATGTACAAGTAAATAGAGGTTATAGATATCAGTTTAATGGTGCTATTGGACCTTATAAAGGCGGTATCAGATTTCATCCCAGTGTTTATTCTGGAATTATTAAATTTTTAGGTTTCGAACAAATTTTCAAAAACAGCCTTACTACTCTTCCTCTAGGTGGTGGTAAAGGTGGTTCTGACTTTGACCCTAAGGATAAAACAGATACTGAAATAATGAATTTCTGTCAAAGCTTTATGACTGAATTACAAAGACACATTGGCCCAGACATAGATGTTCCAGCTGGTGATATTGGTGTTGGTGGAAAAGAAATTGGTTATATGTATGGCCAATACAGAAGAATCCGTGGAGCTTTTGAAAACGGTGTTTTAACTGGTAAATCTCTAGAGTCTGGTGGTAGCTTGATCCGCCCAGAAGCAACAGGATATGGTGCTGTTTTCTTCTTAGAAGAAATGCTAAAACATGATGGTGCGTCACTAAAAGGTAAAACTGTTGTTGTATCAGGTTATGGTAATGTATCTTGGGGCGTATGTAAAAAACTTGACCAGCTGGGTGCCAAAGCTGTTACAATCTCAGGCTCAAAAGGTTTTGTACATGATCCAGCTGGCATCATTGGTCATGAAAAGATTGAATTTTTGTTAAAAATCCGTGAAGGTAAGGCTACTATGCAAGATTATGCTGGTAAATTTGGCGCTACTTTCCACGCGGGCCAAAAACCTTGGGGAATCAATGCTGATATAGCTATTCCATGTGCAACTCAAAATGAGATCGATGTTGAAGATGCTGAAAAACTTATCCAATCAGGTGTTAAATATGTAGTCGAAGCTTCTAACATGCCAACAACAAATGAAGCTATAGAATATTTAATGAATAAAGGTGTAGTTCTAGCACCAGGTAAAGCTGCTAATGCTGGTGGAGTTGCTACTTCTGGTCTAGAAATGTGCCAAAACTCTGCTAGAATTTCTTGGACAGCTGAAGAAGTAGAAACTAAACTACAGCAAATCATGGCTAATATTTTCGAAGCTTGTAGAATAGCAAGTGAAAAGTATGATCTTGGTTATAATTTAGTTGCTGGTGCCAATTTAGCAGGCTTTGAAAAAATAGCTGAAGCTATGATCCAGCAAGGTAGATATTAATTTTCACTCTTTTATACATTCCTTTTTTCTAAAAAAATTCCAAACAACTGGTATACTTACTAAAATTATTTAGGAATATATTTCTTAATTTTCTGATGTTACCACAACGCAACAATCACTATGATGTAATTATAATAGGTGCTGGAGCTGCTGGACTTATGTGCGCTATAGAAGCAGGCAAAAGACAACGCAAAGTTTTAATCCTAGATCATGCCAATAAAATTGGTAAAAAAATTTTAATGTCTGGTGGCGGGCGTTGTAATTTCACAAACTATAATATTGCTCCTGATAGATACTTATCAGGTAACCAACATTTTATGAAATCCTCTCTTAGCCGCTATACGCAGTGGGATTTTATTGGTTTAGTAAGTGATTATAATATCCCCTACCATGAAAAAACTTTAGGACAACTCTTTTGTGATAACAAAGCTAAAGATATAGTAAATATGCTTTTAGCTGAATGTGATAAATATAATGTTAAGATAAAACTAGAAACTAAAATTAATAAAACATATAAACAGCAAAACTGTTTTGATGTGATAACAGAAACTACAGATTATAGCTGTGAATCTCTAGTTATAGCAACTGGAGGTCTTTCAATACCAACTATGGGTGCTACTGGATTTGGTTATAGGATAGCAAAACAATTTGGACTAAAAGTAAATTCCCAAAGAGCTGGTCTTGTGCCTTTTATTTTTAACAAAGAAGATCAACAACGATTTGCTGACTTAAAAGGCATATCAATTTTCTGTAATGTCTCTAATGATAAAGCTAGCTTTGATGAAAATATTTTATTTACTCATAAAGGTTTAAGTGGACCAGCTATTTTACAGATATCATCATATTGGAATAGTGGAGAGGCTATAAATATAAACCTATCTCCTAAAATTGATATTCAAGGTTTCTTGATAGACAAAAAACACTCTAGCCTTAAAACTATACTTAAAAATACCCTAGCTGAACTATTCCCAAAGAATTTTATAGCTACTTTTTTTGGTGAAGAACTTTTGTCTAAAAGAATATGTGACCTATCCAATGAAGACATAAATCAAGTAGCCTCTAAATTACATAGCTGGATTATCTACCCACAAACCACAGAAGGCTATCGTACAGCGGAGGTAACACTAGGTGGTGTCGACTGTGATGAACTTTCATCTAAAACTCTTGAATCTGAAAAAATTAATAATCTATTCTTTATAGGTGAGGTGGTCGATATAACTGGGTGGCTTGGAGGCTATAACTTTCAGTGGGCATGGTCTTCTGGCTGGGCTGCTGGCCAAGTTGCATAACCATTAACACTACGCTATAATAAATTTAACTCATTAAAGCATAGTTTATTAATTCTATGAGAATACCAGTTGAAAAAGAATTTACAATTAAAAAAGCTGTTCTTAATGCTATAGAAAAAAATCAAAGCCCCGCTAAACTTGCTGATTCATTTGGCGTTTCTAAAAGCACTATATACAAGTATCGCAGAGCTTTACGCGACCAAGGCTTTATCAAAAAAACTGAAAATGACATCTATGTTATAGTAGAAAATAAATTTTCAATAAAAGATGCTACTCCAAAATCTGGTGATTTATTTTCAACAACTATAAGGAGCTACGAAGCAGAACCCGAGTTTACTAAAATAACAGATATCCCAGTCCGTAACGATATGGAACAACGACTTCAATCAAAAATTGAAGAAATGAGAAGAATAAAGCAAGAACATGACGATGAAAAAGGCGTATTTAAAAAATTAATTGGAAAGTTTAAAAAGAAATATTAATATCTATAACATTTACACAATAGTACCTTTACCTTAAACTAGATTTTAACTATTAGCTAGCATAAAAATCCTAATGAAAAAAAGCAATATATTAATAACAGGTTGTTCCCACGGTGGTATTGGTTATGCTACAGCTGTATACCTCAGAGATTTGGGACATAGAATTTTTGCATCAGCTCGGCAACAAAGAGACGTCGATGCTCTAAATGCAGAAGGTTTTGAAACATATCTAATTGATGTAACTAACTATGAGCATATTGATAATGCCTTGATTGATATTTTGCAAAAAACTGGTGGGATACTTGATGTTGTATTTAACAATGCTGGCTTTGGACAAGCGGGAGCTTTAGAAGATATTGAGACAAAACACCTTAGAGAACAGTTTGAAACCAATGTTTTTGGATTGCATAACTTAACAGTCAAAGCTTTAAAAATAATGCGTAAGCAAGGGTATGGCAAAATTATTCAACATAGCTCAATTTTAGGTCTTATAGCAATGAAATATCGTGGAGCTTATACCGCTAGTAAATATGCTGTTGAAGGCTTAGCAGACACTATGAGACTAGAACTTAAGGGTTCTAACATATACATGAGTACTCTAAACACTGGTCCTGTAACTAGTAAATTTAGAGAGAACTCATTAAAAACTATCAAAAATGTGGAGTTCGATAGGTCAGTTCATAAACTACAATATGAAAAAATATTAGCCGGTAAACATAAAAAAGTTCCTTTTAATGAACCTGCTATTTCTGTAGCTAAAGTAGTAGAAAAAATAATAAATTCAAACAAGCCAAAACCAAGATACTACATAACAAAAGCTACTATAATTATGGCTATTTTAAAAAGAATACTTCCTAGCAAACTTATGGATACTTTCCTTAGTAAATATTAGGTCTTAGGTTTACTAACATTTAGCTTATGATCTCTTTCCTTATCAGGCTCTAATATTTCTGGAGAACCTATCCTATTAAATAAATAGTAACTTAACCAGTTAAAGCTAACAACAAATTTATTTCTTATACTAACCAAAAAGGTTATATGCACCCCACCCCATATAAACCAACCTAATTTACCTGTAAGATTTAAACCAAATATCCTAGCTATAGCAGAGTGTTTTTGTATTATAGCCATTGTACCTAGGTCTTTATATTTAAAGTTTTTATATCTTTTTGTCTTATTTCTATTTACAATATGATTAGCAATATATTTACCTTGTTGCTTAGCTACAGAAGCTAATCCAGGTAAAGGGTTATCCTTACACCTAGAAATATCCCCACCAAAATAAATATTATCGTGTTTACCATGAGTCAAATCTGGTAAGACGTTTACTTTACCTTTTGACATTTGTTTCTCCATCCATAGCCCTAAGGGTTTTCCTTTTAGAACGGTACTCCATATAATAGTAGCACCCTGATAGATAGATTTATCTGTTTGCACACAGTGTTCAGAAATATTAATTACTGTTTCGTTTAAATGGATTTTTACACCACGCTTTACTAATGAAGAATAAGCATGATCAGATAATTTCTTAGGAAAAGCTGATAGAATTTTATTCCCACTATCAACCAAATTGATATTTATATCTTCTATAGAAAAATTGCTATAAGTATCAAAAATGTCAGTTGAAAGTATATCCAACAAAGCACCTGTAATCTCAACGCCTGTTGCTCCTGCACCAATTATAATAAAAGTCAGGTGCTTAAATGTATCAATTTTAGAGTTGGAGCTTTCTGCTAACTCAAATTGCTTTATAATATGAGATTTAATCTTCTCTGCATCATACGCTGTCTTTAAAGAAAGAGTGTAATTTTTCCATCCATCATTACCCAAATAATCATACTCAACTCCTGGAGCTACGACTAGATAATCATATTTATAAAAATTTTTTGAAGTTTTTACTATTTGTTTACTGGGACATATATCTATTACTTCACCCATCTTAAATTTAACGTTAGGTTTATTATGAAGCACTTTTCTAATAGGTGCCACCACGGAATTCAAAGGGATAAAAGCAGTAGCTGCCTGATATAACATCGGTTGAAAAACATGATGGTTGCTTTTATCTAACAAAGTAACTTCAAACTGACCATTATATTTAGACAATTTCTGTATACAATTTATTCCAACAAAACCAGCACCAATTACGACTACTTTTTTCATTTTTAGCACCTACTAGTCATAACCTAATTATAAAATTCTAATAATTTACTTACGGATATGTAAGTGGATTATAACCAAACTGATGCTAGAGTTTAAGAATTATTTTATAAATATTACTTTCTAAACTTATATAATGCCCATCCTATTAATATAAATATAGTTGGACCAATTACAAGTTCTAATTCATATATAAGTATCTCGCTTAACGTCTGGATATCACTTGGTGGTTGAAAACTAAATAAAATACCTAACGTAGTTGAAATAAATACTAAAAAACCTAATAAATATCTAAACTTGCTACTCATAAGCTTTATATAAGCAACCACCAAATACAAATAAGGTATAAAATAAAGTATAGTTGCCATTAGTATTAATGCTTGATACATCACATTTACTGATGGTAAAAAGCTAGTCAACAATACTATAACTGTAACCAAAACACCCATAGCTACTAGAGCGTTTTTTGGAGAGTCATGTTTGTTTGTTTTATGTAACCACTCGGGCAAAATCCCTCTTGGTGTACACTTAAAAAACATAACAACAGGTGCTAATAACCATATACTTACAGCTGCTAGTTCAGCAAATGTTAGTAAAAATGCCATTAACTTTGGAAACCAGGCCCACTCAAATCTATGACCAATTATTTCAAAAGCAGCCATTAACCCAGAAGTTCCATTAATACTATCTGGAGAAGAGACTAAATTTAAGGCTACAGTTCCCAATATATATAGACCTAACAGTATAAAGGCAGATGCTAATAATCCATAATAAAGATTCCTTTTTACATTTCTAACTGAATTAGCAAATGTCGGGATAATCTCTATACCTGCCATAGCAAACATTATAATAGTAAGCGTAGAGAGATTACCCCATGTGCTACCTTGTGGTATAAAATTAAAGGCGGAAAAATCAGTGGCACTTTTGCCAGTTACAAAATAAGCAGCAAACCCTAAAACAATAATAGCTATAGCAGGTATAAACGAGCCAAGTATTCCACCAACATCAACTAGATATTTATTGACTTTTAGACCATAAAAACTAACAAATGTAACTAGCCAAAAAGCACTTAGTACTACTATGACAATATAATAATTATTATCAACTAACTCTGGGCGTCCTATAAAATAAGCAAAGTTAGTTGCTAGAAACATCAATACAGCTGGATAATAAAATATAGTGTTTACCCAATATAACCAAGCTACCATAAAACCAGATTTTTCACCTAATGCTCGAGTGGTCCACGCATACATACCACCTTCATCAGGGTATTTTCTAGAGAGTTGAACAGCTATAACTACTAACGGTAGGAAGAAAATCAAAGCGCCAAGTATCCAAAAGAATACAGCTGAGGCCCCTAAACATGCTGCTACTGGTATCCATCTAATGCCAAAATTAGCTGTAACAGCCATAATGGTAACATCTTTGAAACCGAGAACTTTATTACTATCTGAAGGAGCTAACCCCATAAAAATACCTACTTTATAATTAATAGATATTATTATAGGTCAAAATAAGCTTAATAATAAGAAGAAATTATAAAAGACGATAAATAAAATTAGAATAAATTACATCATGCCTGGCATGCCACCCATGCCACCGCCCATAGGCATAGCTGGTGTATTTTCTTTGATCTCACCAACCATAGCTTCTGTAGTGATCATTAAACCTGCGATTGATGCTGCATGCTGTAAAGCTGAACGAGTAACTTTAGTAGGATCTAGGATACCCATCTCAACCATATCACCATAGGTATCATTTGCAGCATTATAGCCATGATTACCTTGTTTAGCTTTTACTTCATTTACAACAACAGAAGGCTCTCCACCAGCATTTGCTACGATTTGTCTAAGAGGAGCCTCTATCGCTCTCTTAAGTAATAAGATACCATGGTTTTGGTCTTCGTTCTCACCTTTTAGACCTTCTAAAGCTTTTTGAGCTCTAATCAAAGCAACACCACCTCCAGGGACGATACCTTCTTCTACAGCCGCACGAGTAGCATGTAAAGCATCATCTACACGATCTTTTTTCTCTTTCATTTCAGCTTCTGTTATAGCGCCAACTTTAATTACAGCTACGCCACCAGAAAGCTTAGCTAATCTTTCCTGTAATTTTTCACGGTCATAGTCAGAAGTTACTTCTTCGATATTAGCTTTAATTTGCTTAATTCTGCTAGCTATCGCATCTTTATCACCAGCACCATCTATTATAGTAGTGTCGTCTTTTGTTACTTGTACTCTAGCAGCCGTACCCAGATGTTCCATATTAGCCTCTTCAAGCTTCATACCAAGATCTTCGGAAATTACTGTAGCGCCTGTTAAAATTGCTATATCTTCTAGCATAGCCTTACGACGATCTCCAAAACCTGGAGCTTTAACAGCACATACTTTAACAACGCCTCTCATATTATTAACCACTAGGGTTGCTAAAGCTTCACTTTCAACATCTTCTGCGATGATTAATAATGCCTTACCAGATTTAGAGACACCCTCTAATACTGGAAGTAACTCACGGATATTAGAAATTTTCTTATCCACTAGTAAGATATATGGGCTTTCTAAATCTGTAGTCATGTTCTCTTGATTTGTAGCAAAATATGGAGATAAATAACCTCTATCAAACTGCATACCTTCTACTACATCTAGCTCATCTTCGAAGCCTTTGCCTTCCTCTACAGTTATCACACCTTCTTTACCAACTTTTGCCATAGCATCAGCGATAATCTTACCTACTGTAGAATCAGAATTAGCAGAGATAGTACCTACTTGTTCTATAGATTTAGCATCTGAACAAGGCTTTGAAAGTACTTTTAATTCTTCTACCAATTTAGCAGCTGCTTTGTCGATACCTCTTTTTAAATCCATAGGGTTCATACCTGCAGCAACAGCTTTCAAACCTTCTGTAAGTAAAGCTTGAGCAAGTACAGTAGCTGTAGTAGTACCGTCACCTGCAACGTCAGCTGTTTTTGATGCTACTTCTTTTACAATCTGCGCGCCCATGTTCTCAAACTTATCTTCTAACTCAATTTCTTTAGCTACTGATACTCCGTCTTTAGTTATAGCTGGTGCACCATACGCTTTGTCTAATACAACGTTGCGCCCCTTTGGACCTAGAGTTACTTTAACTGCGTTAGCTAGAGTGTTCACACCTTCTAACATCTTTGCGCGTGCTTCATCTGAAAACAAAACTTGTTTTGCTGCCATGTTTCTCTCCTTTTAGTTTGTAAAATTTCGTTAAAATTATTCAATAATACCCATAATGTCATTTTCTGTCATCATTAGTAGGGTTTCATTACCAACTTTTACTTCACTTCCTGAGTACTTACTAAATAGTACTTTATCCCCAACTTTTACATCCATAGGCTGAGTAATACCATTGTCTAACTTTTTGCCGTTACCAACTGCTACTACCTCACCTTGACTTGGTTTTTCTTGAGCACTACCAGTTAAGATAATTCCGCCAGCAGATTTTGTTTCTTCTTCTGCGCGACGAACTAATACTCTATCTTGTAATGGTCTAATTTTCATAACAATCTTACTCCTTTGTTATTTATGGAAAGTTTTGAATTTTGCGCAATTATAGACCAAACTAGGTTCTATAGACTTGCAAGAGTAAATATCGTGACTAAAAGTGACTTTTCAAGGGAATTTTTTTGATTTTTTTATACAGTAGACATAATACTCTATAACCTTAGATCACAAAAACGTCTGAAAAACTAAACATATAAATTTTTTTTATTAATTTTACCCACCCTCTTAGCAAATTTAGAATTGATATTATTTACTCCAATCTCATGAAAGAAAAAAACATTTTCATCTTTATTAACAAGATCATAATACACGTATAAATATGAAAAAAAAGATTCTATATTTCTTATATCTTGATTAACAATTCCTATATTAGGATCAAAAAAAAGGAAAGAACTACCAGAAATATATAGTAAACAAGAATGGTTCTTATTAGACGATATTTCTATGCTTTTATGAAAATTTTTACTAAGAGTAGAAATTATTGCAGAATCAGAACTTTTATTAATAAACAAACCAAACGAAAACGATACAATAAACAAACCCGCTTTATAATCATTTACTTTTTCAACCATATGGCTAATTTGATTATTATTTGTATTCCTATGCGAAACTTCGTTTAAGATATACCAACTTTTAGTGATCCTAAAATTATTATTTTTAAACAGTAGTTTTGATATAATGTTTATGCTACTTGTTAATTGATGCAATGCAAAATCTCCCCATAAATCAAACATGTTTGGATCCTTGGCAAAATCACGATTAAAAAAGTCAATATCAAACTTCTTATTATAAAAAGTTTGTTTTTTATGTACAGAACTTAGTAACTCATCCAAATTAAATAATTTGCTTTTGATTTCTAATGTATTTTGAGAAATAAAATAAAATAATGATTGTGGACTTTCATTTTTATTTTTTATTAATTCTCCAAGTAAAATACTCAAAGTTAAACACACCCCTTCGGAAAAAATTTCTTTTTGTTCAAATTCTGTAAAAAAACGAGAAATATCAAGAAAATTTCCTTTATAATCAATTTTTCTTATTTCCTGTTGGTAAAAATATTTATGCATGTTAGAGCTTCCAAATTAACATTGATAAATGTTGGTAATAATATGTTTAAAATTTTAACTATTGCTTTATTATATCCTAGCCGTATTAATTTTAGAATTTTTATTTAGTTGTCTTTTTTAATAAGTCGTAAGGATTTTTGATAATCAAAATATGTCAAAAATTAATATCATAGAGCAATAAATAACGAGTATCTATTTATGCATACGACAAAAAAATTAAAGAAGCTTTTTACTCAGCTAACTATAAGTTTATTTAAAATATTTGGTTGACATAAATCAAGAATAAACTGTTTTAGCAACCTATTACTTGGTTTAAATATCTACTCAAAGTGTAAATCTATTAAAGGTAGTAGCTACTCATTTTAAGAATGATAATCTAATATCTGAATTAATTTGATGATCAAATTGACTAATCTAGCTAGCCAAAAGATTATTTTATTTATATCATATGTATTATGCACCCATAGCTTAACTGGATAGAGCGTCGCCCTCCGGAGGCGGATGCGGGGGTTCGAGTCCCTCTGGGTGTGCCATGAATACCTATAAGATAATTTCTCAAACCCTTTATTTTCAATACCTAAGTATAGATTGAATATTATATAATTATTTTACAAGGTGCAAATAAGGTGCAAAAATATTAATTATCAACACAAAAATATCTAAAATTACTTAACAAACAACTCAAGCTTGAATCTTATAGTTAGATCTTGTTTAACTCCTCCAGACCCACCATCTTGATATGAGATTATTTGATAAGAATTATCATACCCTGCTGCAGACTCCCAAGCGTATGTTATAGAATAGACCTCTTGCATAACCTGCTAAATTGGTTAAACTTTTTATTTTTATTGGAATGATATTGATGAAGTTTGAGCAAATTAAAGATGGGCAATTCTCATTGCCTGGACGTAAGGCATTATTAAAAAGTGATGTTGACTATGAGGTTAGATGCAACTGAAACGCCTATTGAGCGACCTAAAAAAACAAAGAAGAATCCACTAACCAAAGAAGACAAAAAGAGAAATCGTGAACTGTTTAGCCAACGTGTTCTTAATGAGAATGTGATCAGCATGGTTAAGCGATTTAAAATTATTGCCGATCGTTATAGAAACAGAAGAAGGCGCGTCTACTAATTTCACCACTCCGGCTTAGAATGGTTTTTTATTATAAATCTTCAGGCCAATTATTTATAATAGTACCTAAAGACAGGTCTAACTCTACCAGCTTATCTTTAATTTCATTTAAAGATTTTTTACCAAAATTTGGTGCTTTTAATAACTCTGTTTCTGTTTTTTGTACAAGCTCACCTACATATTTGATATTTACTGCTTTTAAACAGTTTGATGATCTTGCAGTTAGATTTAATTCTTCAACGTGTTTTAATAGTATCGGATCAATATTTTTAGTAGGATCTTCTACAAAAACTCCTTGATTTATTTCATCAACGTTAACAATATTAACTAATTGGCTTTGAATCTTAGCGGCTGCTAATCTTAGAGCATCTTGGGATACTATATTACCATTAGTTTTGATATTAAAGTCTAACCTATCAAGGTCTGTACGTCTACCAACACGAGCATTTTTAACTTCAAATTCACAAAAAGTAACTGGTGAAAAAGCAGCATCTAGCAAAAACTCACCATCTTTAAAACTTTCTACTGCTGACCTATAGCCAACTCCTTTTTCAACTTTAGCCTCTATTTTAAACTTTTTGCTACCCATGTAACTACAAATAAACACATCTTCATTTATAGATAAACCTTGCGATAGCTTAGCCTCTCCAGAGAAAATCTCTTCAGCGGCTCCTGATAAATCAAAAGTAATAGTCCCACTATCAGTATTATCTGCTAATGTTACAGCAAGAGCTTTAATATTCAGAATGATATCAGCAACTGTTTCTTCACACGGAATCGTATCTTCCAAAGAGTTAACTTTGCCATCATTAATTTTGATACTAGTAATACATGCTCCACCAATAGAGTAAAGCATAGTTTGCTTTAAAGCAAAACCAAGAGTATATCCAGCACCTCTATCTAACGCTTCAAAAGAGAATTTAGTAGCATTTTTACCATAATCATTTATCTTAATATTAGTAGGGTGTAGTAAATTTTCTATAGTCATAGTTGTTAAAAAACCTAGCGTATTTATTTAGAGATATTCTAATTCCAAATATTATAACACATAAATCCAATTTTTTAATATATTAATTGAGTCTTATCTTACTTATACTATCAAGCTTTGCTTTAACCTTACTCTCAAAACCATTTGCTGTAGGTGTATAAAAGTGTTGATTGATATTCGTAGGTAAATATTGTTGCTTAACATATGAGTTTGGATAATCGTGAGGATACAAGTACTTGCTATTCTTATAATTTTTAAGATGTTGAGGAACATCTATATTTCCTTTACTTTTAATTACTTCTAGGACTTTATTATATGCCTCATAGCAAGCGTTACTTTTTGGAGCGACTGCCAAGTATATAGCTGCCTGAGATAAGACAAGCCTGCCTTCAGGCATACCCAGCTTCTCATAAGCGTTCCAAGCGTCTATAGCTACCCTTAAAGCTTGCGGATCTGCATTTCCAATATCTTCAGAAGCTATACAAACCATTCTTCTAGCTATAACTAAAGGATCCACCCCATTTTCTAACATCAATCCTAGCCAAAATATAGCCGCGTCAGGATCTGTTCCTCTTATAGATTTATGGAAAGCTGATAACAGTTCATAAAATTCTTTACCATCACGGTGAAAATCTCTAGTTGTTTCTCCAATAGCTTTATCAAATAGCTCTTTTGTAAAAACAATATTATTTGACTGATCACTAATCAGAAACATCCTTTCTACCAGGTTTAGTATCTTCCGACAATCTCCTTCACTGTAATTATAAATTACATCAGTAACATCACTTTCTAACTTAATATCATATTTCGTAAGGATGTCATCTTGTTCTAGCGCTCTTTGAATTAATTTTTGTGTACCTAGCTGGTTTAACCTTTTTAGGCGCAATATAAACACTCTTGAAATTAAGGCATCATTTAAATAATAAGTTGGGCTTTCTGTAGTAGCTCCTATCAAAATCATTTTTCCTGACTCTACATAAGGCAAAAGTAAATCTTGCTGAGATTTATTAAAACGATGAATTTCATCTAAAAATAAAACGAAACTTTCTAAATGCTGATTATCTGCTATTATTTTTTTAACTTCTTTAACTCCTGAATCTACAGCCGATAATTCAAAAAAGTCTAAGTCCTTTAATTTAGCTATAATTCTTGCCAAAGTAGTTTTACCAACGCCTGTTTTACCACATAAAATTAATGAACAAATGCCATCTGAATTACTAAGTATCTTAGTTAAAATACCATCATCAGCAAGTAAATGCTCTTGTCCAACCACTTCATCTATACTTTGGGGTCTAAGGCGAGCTGCTAATGGTATATATTTCATTGAATTTGTATCTTATATTTATTTTTAACTAACTCATAAAGCATACCTTCTCTCACGGCTCCATTAGATAAGTGCATATGTGAAATTTCTAAAAAATCAAAAATAGCATACAAAATAGCAACTCCACCAGCTAATACGCTTTCTCTATCTTCTCGCAGACCTTCAAAGCTGATATTTTCAACTTCTTTTTTGTCCATCATCATTGTAATTAAATTGTTTAAAAAATCTTTAGTAATGGTTGATGACCCTGTCATTTGTTGACAAATATTTGTTACTGATATAATAGTTCCAGAAGATCCTAATACCATATCCCAACCTATCTTTTTATATTTAATGGCAATTGACTCTAATATCTTTTTAGCTCTAGCAACTGTCTCATGAAAATTACTAAAATCTAATTTATCATTGCCAAAAAAATCTTTTTGCATGCCTACACAACCCATATCTAAACTACGTGCTATAAGTATTTTATTACCTTTGCCTATTACAAGCTCAGTTGAACCACCCCCGATATCTATTACTAAGGTTTTCTGATGAATATCTTGATTATCTCTAGCACCAACATAAACCAATCTTGCCTCCTCTGCACCTGAAATAATTTTTATTTTCGCACCTAATGCTTTATCAAGCTTCTTTTTAAAACCTTTGATATTATTTTTAGCTTTTCTTAGAGTATAAGTTCCTACAGCTTTAATATACTCTACGTTATAGGCTTTTATTTCTTTTGCGAAAAATTCTAAACATTCAATAGCGCGGTCTTGTGCATCTTTACTTATTGTAAGATTATTATTTAACCCAGCTCTTAGTTGAACTTTTTGCTTTTGTTTAGATAATGTAACCACCTCACCATTGGATTTAACCTCACTTATGAGCATATGAAAACTATTTGACCCTAAATCTATTGTAGCTACTATCTTAGACATTTTTAAAACCTACTCTTATTTATTATTACTCATTATAAAAAAATATCAGCAAAATAGCTAAAAAAATTTGTTTGAGAAGTTTTTTTGTTTATAATAAACACTATAAATTTAACAAACAAACTAGATTTTATATAAAAATAAACCCATAACTAGTTTAAAACAGTCTTACAAAAATCAGCTATTATTAAAATCAATAAATCAAGCGAAGGAAAAACAAAATTATGTCAAAATGCATCAATATAACAGACAGTCAGTTCCAAAATGAAGTAGTAAATAGTAGTACCCCTGTCTTATTAGATTTTTGGGCTCCTTGGTGTGGACCATGCAAAATGTTATCTCCTATACTTGACCAAGTAGCTGAACTTTACGGTGACAAAATTAAAGTCTGTAAAATAAATATTGATGATAATGAAGAAACCGCAATGAAATTTGGCGTCCGTGGTGTTCCTACTCTTATGATTTTTAAAGATGGTGAAAATAAAGAGACTAAAGTTGGAGTAGTACAAAAGAGTCAACTTACGTCAATCGTAGATAAATATCTATAAGTCTTAGTTAGTTCAACCTACTATTTATAATTACATAAACAGAGAATCGCCAATGAATTTAAATGAATTAAAGTATAAATCTGTAAATGAGCTAATGGATATAGCTCAAAGCTTAGATCTTGAATCACTGCGTGCAAGAAAACAAGAACTTATTTTCTCTATCTTAAAATACCATGCTGATAATGGTGAAGATATTTACGGCGAAGGTATCCTCGAGGTTTTACAAGATGGTTATGGTTTTCTAAGGTCTTCTGATAGCTCATACTTTGCTAGCCCAGATGATATTTATGTATCACCTGCTTTCATTAGAAAGTTAAATCTACGTACTGGAGATAGTATTGTTGGTAAGATACGTCCCCCTCGTGATAATGAAAAATATTTTGCTGTCAAACATATTGATAGTGTCAATTTTGATTCTCCTGAACTAGCCAGAAAAAAGATCCTTTTTGAAAACTTAACGCCAGAATATGCGAAAGAAAGATTAACTATGGAAATTGGAAATGGCTCTAGCGAAGACATCACAGCTAGAGTTATAGATTTAGCAGCTCCATTTGGTAAAGGTCAACGGGGCTTAATCGTTGCTCCACCAAAAACTGGTAAAACAATTATGATGCAAAATATCGCAACATCAATTGCTAAAAACCACCCTGAATGCAACTTAATTATGCTTCTAATTGATGAGCGTCCAGAGGAAGTAACCGAGATGCAACGCTCAGTACGAGGTGAAGTTGTAGCCAGCACTTTCGATGAGCCTGCTGCACGTCACGTTCAATTAGCTGAGATCGTTATTGAAAAAGCTAAAAGATTGGTAGAGCATAAACAAGATGTTGTAATTCTATTAGACTCAATTACAAGGCTTGCTCGTGCTTATAATACTGTATCACCAGCATCTGGTCGTGTACTATCTGGTGGTGTTGAGGCAAATGCTTTACAAAAACCAAAGAGATTTTTTGGTGCTGCTAGAAATACTGCTGAAGGTGGTAGCCTAACAATTATTGCTACAGCTCTCGTAGAAACAGGCTCTAAAATGGACGAGGTTATTTTTGAAGAATTTAAAGGCACTGGTAATATGGAGCTACATCTTGATCGTAAGATCGCTGAGCGTCGTGTATATCCTGCTATTAGTTTTGATAGGTCTGGTACTCGTAGAGAAGAACTCCTTACAACTTCAGAAGAATTACAAAAGCTTTGGATTCTACGTAAAATTCTTGGCGGTATGGAGGATGTTCAAGCTATGGAATTTCTAACTGAAAAAATGAAAGGCACTCTTACTAATGAGGAGTTTTTTGAGACTATGAAGAGAGGTTCTATTTAAAAGCCATGTTTAATGAATATAAAAATTTCTATTAACTTTGTAAAACATAACTATTATAGAACTTTGTTTTTATAATATTCTCAAAATAACATACTATAATATCTAATTATAAACATTTATAAAAGCAGTATCTAATTGTATCAGGGTTGACTTACACAATCTAATTGATATTATCTTTTGACAATTCAACATTCGTAATAACTTTATAAAGTTTTTATATTAAAAGCCTACAATGTAAAATTCACCCCGAGAGGATATTTTGCACAGACATTCAATAATCTTATAGCAGTGATGTACATTACACACCATGACATAACTAGTAAAACAATAGCTACTATAAATCCACATGATGCTACAACTAAAGGCAGAGAAAGCATACCAGCACCAATAGTAGTACCGATTATCAATAAAGCGCTACCGAAAGATCTAGAAACCATAATCAAGAGTTTTGAATCAAATTAGTAAAATAATATATTATATAGATAATTAAAGCAAAATGTTATAAATAAAAATCTAAAAGGAGCTATTTTAAAAGGATTAAGAAGTTTGTTAAATAAGGTCCTGATATTTATATGATTTATTTGATGTGCTCTAGTTATTGAGACTTTGTATTTTAAAAAGATGGCGACTACCTACTTTCACCTGGGCAAATGCCAGACTATCATCGGCGTGTTGTAGTTTCACTTCTGAGTTCGGAATGGGATCAGGTGGTTCCTACAAGCTATCATCGCCAAAACTGTGTTTTGGTTTATAAAGATATTTAACAATTCAGCATAGAAATAGACTTAAGTCTCTCGGATCATTAGTACTGGTAAGCTTCATACATTACTGCACTTACACACCCAGCCTATCAACGTCGTAGTCTCCAACGTTCCTTACAGGTTCAAAACCTGAGAGATCTAATCTTGAAGGAGGCTTCCCGCTTAGATGCTTTCAGCGGTTATCCCGTCCGAACGTAGCTACCCGGCAATGCTTCTGGCGAAACAACCGGAACACCAGTGGTTCGTTCACTCCGGTCCTCTCGTACTAGGAGCAACTCTTCTCAAATCTCTAACGCCCACGGCAGATAGGGACCGAACTGTCTCACGACGTTCTGAACCCAGCTCGCGTACCACTTTAAATGGCGAACAGCCATACCCTTGGGACCTGCTTCAGCCCCAGGATGTGATGAGCCGACATCGAGGTGCCAAACTCCTCCGTCGATATGAACTCTTGGGAGGAATCAGCCTGTTATCCCCGGAGTACCTTTTATCCGTTGAGCGATGGCCCTTCCATTCGGAACCACCGGATCACTAAGACCTACTTTCGTACCTGCTCGAGCCGTCACTCTCGCAGTCAAGCGCACTTTTGCCTTTATACTCTTGGTATGATTTCCGACCATACCGAGTGCACCTTCGTACTCCTCCGTTACTCTTTAGGAGGAGACCGCCCCAGTCAAACTACCCACCATACACTGTCCTCGTCTTTCGACTGAGTTAGAACTTCAATAATTCAAGGGTGGTATTTCAAGGTCGACTCCACATAATCTAGCGATCATGCTTCTTAGTCTCCCACCTATCCTACACATAAATGATCAAAGTCCAGTGCAAAGCTATAGTAAAGGTTCACGGGGTCTTTCCGTCTAACCGCGGGTACGCTGCATCTTCACAGCGATTTCAATTTCACTGAGTCTCTGGTGGAGACAGTGTGGCCATCGTTACGCCATTCGTGCAGGTCGGAACTTACCCGACAAGGAATTTCGCTACCTTAGGACCGTTATAGTTACGGCCGCCGTTTACTGGGGCTTCGATCCAGAGCTTCGCCTAAGCTAACCCCTTCAATTAACCTTCCAGCACCGGGCAGGCGTCACACCCTATACTTCATCTTACGATTTCGCAGAGTGCTGTGTTTTTGATAAACAGTCGCAGCCACCTGGTATTTGCAACCCTCAACAGCTTACGTAGCAAGTACTTCACCATTAAGGGCACACCTTCTTCCAAAGTTACGGTGTCATTTTGCCTAGTTCCTTCACCAGAGTTCTCTCATAGCCTTAGTATTCTCTACCTACCCACCAGTGTCGGTTTACAGTACGGTTACTTATACAATATACTTAGAAGCTTTTCCTGGAAGCAGGGCATCAATAGCTTCGCCAAATAAATTTGGCTTCGTCTCGTATCTCAGATCATCAAGTTATCGGATTTGCCTAATAACTCTACCTACTTACTTTTACCTGGACAACCATTCGCCAGGCCTACCTAGCCTTCTCCGTCCCTCCTTCGTTTATATAAGCAGCACAGGAATATTAACCTGTTTCCCATCGACTTCACTCTTTAGCTACGCCTTAGGGACCGGCTTACCCTACGTTGATTAACATTGCGTAGGAACCCTTGGGTTTTCGGCCAATAAGAATCTCACTTATTTTACGTTACTCATGTCAGCATTCGCACTTCTGATACCTCCAGCTAACTTCTCAATTAACCTTCTTCGGCTTACAGAACGCTCCCCTACCAATATATTTAATATATTCCGCAACTTCGGTGCATAGCTTAGCCCCGTTAAATCTTACGTGCAGGCCGACTCGACCAGTGAGCTATTACGCTTTCTTTAAAGGATGGCTGCTTCTAAGCCAACCTCCTGGCTGTCTATGCCTTCCCACTTCGTTTCCCACTTAGCTATGACTTAGGGACCTTAGTTGGCGGTCTGGGCTGTTTCCCTTTCCACGACGGACCTTAGCACCCGCCGTGTGTCTCCCGTGATAAAACTTGATCGTATTCTGAGTTTGCATCGAGTCGGTAAGGTCGTAAAACCCCCCTAGTCGAAACAGTGCTTTACCCCAATCAGTCAATTCACGAGGCACTACCTAAATAGTTTTCGGGGAGAACCAGCTATCTCCGTGCTTGATTAGCCTTTCACTCCGATCCACAGCTCATCCCATACTTTTGCAACAGTATTGGGTTCGGTCCTCCAGTTAGTATTACCTAACCTTCAACCTGGCCATGGATAGATCGCGCCGGTTTCGGGTCTACTCCTAGCGACTAGGCGCTCTATTAAAACTCGCTTTCGCTACGGATCCCTTATTCAGTTATCCTCGCCACTAAAAGTAACTCGCTGACCCATTATACAAAAGGTACGCAGTCACACAACTAAATCGTGCTCCTACTGCTTGTATGCAAGCGGTTTCAGATTCTATTTCACTCCCTTTATCAGGGTTCTTTTCACCTTTCCCTCACGGTACTAGTTCACTATCGGTCATTCAGGAGTATTTAGCCTTGGAGGATGGTCCCCCCATGTTCAAACAAGGTTTCTCGTGCCTCGTCCTACTTGTTCGTATGCTTAGTTCCATCTTGATTATTTCGTATACGGGACTATCACCCTCTATCGTCAAGCTTCCCAACTTGTTCTACTATAATTAAGACTATATCATACCAGGCTCTTCCCACTTCGCTCGCCACTACTATGGGAATCTCAATTGATTTCTCTTCCTAAGGGTACTTAGATGTTTCAGTTCCCCTCGTTCGCTCTCTATCTTATATCAGATAAAGTAACTAGACTGCTCTAGTTGGGTTCCCCCATTCGGAAATCTTCGGGTCAAAGCTCATTTATCAGCTCACCGAAGCTTATCGCAGATTAACACGTCCTTCTTCGCCTCTGAATGCCAAGGCATCCACCGCTTGCACTTATTTTCTTAAGTCTATCTCTATACTAAATTGTTAAATATCTCTATCTTCATGCAAATAAAATATTGGTGGAGCCAAGCGGGATCGAACCGCTGACCCCCTGCGTGCAAAGCAGGTGCTCTCCCAGCTGAGCTATGGCCCCAAAAAAAATGGTGGGTCTGAGTAGACTTGAACTACCGACCTCACCCTTATCAGGGGTGCGCTCTAACCAACTGAGCTACAGACCCGTATCTTATTTACACTAAAATATATTATCTACAAACACTTTATCAAATTATCTGATCTAGCAATTAAGCTTTATTCTTATTATTCTTTTCGTATTTCCTTTAAGGAGGTGATCCAGCCGCAGGTTCCCCTACGGCTACCTTGTTACGACTTCACCCTAGTCATGAATCACTCCGTGGTAAACGCCCTTTCGTTAAGCTATCTACTTCTGGAGCAACCCACTCCCATGGTGTGACGGGCGGTGTGTACAAGACCCGGGAACGTATTCACCGCGACATTCTGATTCGCGATTACTAGCGATTCCGACTTCATGCTCTCGAGTTGCAGAGAACAATCCGGACTAAGAGTACCTTTCTGAGTTTCGCTCCACCTCGCGGTTTGGCAGCCCTCTGTAATACCCATTGTAGCACGTGTGTAGCCCTGGTCGTAAGGGCCATGATGACTTGACGTCGTCCCCACCTTCCTCCGCCTTGTCAGCGGCAGTCTCAATAGAGTACCCAACTTAATGATGGTAACTATCAATAGGGGTTGCGCTCGTTGCGGGACTTAACCCAACATTTCACAACACGAGCTGACGACAGCCGTGCAGCACCTGTCACACAGTTCCTAAAAGGCACCAATTCATCTCTGAAAAGTTCTGTGGATGTCAAGACCAGGTAAGGTTCTTCGCGTTGCATCGAATTAAACCACATGCTCCACCGCTTGTGCGGGTCCCCGTCAATTCCTTTGAGTTTTAGCCTTGCGGCCGTAGTCCCCAGGCGGAGTACTTATCGCGTTAGCTGCGCCACTAGGTCCTTTACACCGAACCCAACAGCTAGTACTCATCGTTTACAGCGTGGACTACCAGGGTATCTAATCCTGTTTGATCCCCACGCTTTCGTCCCTCAGTGTCAGTATTAGTCCAGAATGTTGCCTTCGCCATCGGTGTTCCTTCTGATCTCTACGCATTTCACCGCTACACCAGAAATTCCCCATTCCTCTACTATACTCTAGCTTGACAGTATCAAATGCAGTTCCAAGGTTGAGCCCTGGGCTTTCACATCTGACTTATCAAACCACCTACAGACCCTTTACGCCCAGTAATTCCGATTAACGCTTGCACCCCCCGTATTACCGCGGCTGCTGGCACGGAGTTAGCCGGTGCTTATTCTTTAGGTAACGTCAATTCCATTAGCTATTAACTAACAGACCTTCCTCCCTAACTAAAGTGCTTTACAACCCTAAGGCCTTCTTCACACACATGGTATTGCTGGATCAGAGTTTCCTCCATTGTCCAATATTCCCCACTGCTGCCTCCCGTAGGAGTTTGGGCCGTGTCTCAGTCCCAATGTGGCTGATCATCCTCTCAAATCAGCTATGGATCGTCGCCTTGGTAGGCCCTTACCCTACCAACTAGCTAATCCAACGCAGGCTCATCCATCCGCGGCAGCCAAAGCCACCTTTAATCCTCAGATATTATGCGGTATTAACAGTCGTTTCCAACTGGTATCCCCCTCAAATGGGTAAATTCCTACGCGTTACTCACCCGTCCGCCACTCGTCAGCATCCGAAGACCTGCTACCGTTCGACTTGCATGTGTTAAGCATACCACCAGCGTTCAATCTGAGCCAGGATCAAACTCTTCAGTTTAATCTAATTCTCTGACTCAATCACTAAACTCAAATTTATCAACAAAGTGTTTGTATATAATATATCTCTTAAATATCTATCCAGCTTCACAGCCTCTCTCTACCGCTAACATCACCCGTCAGCCAGTGAAGTCATATAATACATCTTCATTTTTTCTTTTGCAAGTATTTTTTGCTAGTTTTTGTATTTAATTTTATCTATTTACAAAAACCTTTGGTGGGTGCTGAGGGGTTCGAACCCCCGACCCTCGCCTTGTAAGGGCGATGCTCTCCCAGCTGAGCTAAGCACCCGATATGAAATCGAAATGGCGGAGAGGACGGGATTCGAACCCGTGATAGGGTTTAAAGCCTATACTCCCTTAGCAGGGGAGCGCCTTCAGCCTCTCGGCCACCTCTCCTAAACCATGTGAATGGTTATTATATATAGATATAATATGGTGTCAAGTAAAACGTTATAGATATTTAGTTTTAATTTTCATAAACAAGAAAAAAGTAACCTGTATTACAATGACCTTTCTGATTTTTTCTGTACTATATTGCCAAACTTTCCAGACGTATATACTTTTGCCATATAAGTTAACTATCAAGTGGCATAACTCCTTTTGTATGATCAAGGTGGATCAAAGCATCAAACTGGTAGGGTAAGCGTGAAAAGTAATAATGACTCATACGCTCTGTTTCAGGACTGTAAATAACTCCTATCGCTCGCTGTAACAAAGGCAATTTAAGCAAATGTGTTAGATGAGTTTCTTCACGTAAGTTTAACAAAAATTGTTTTTCATCAAGTTGATGGAAAAACCATTCATAGCTACCTTTCAAAGGCGGGTTAATAGCTTTAGATTCCGCTTTTGTTCCCCACTTACTAGCTGCTGTAACCATACCAGTAGCAGTAGAGAAACCTAATAAAAAACTATTTGTATTAAAACGCTCTCTGACTAGCTGACCTAAATTTATCTCTCCATGCTCAGACATTTCTGTTGCTCGGGCGTCTCCTATATGTGAATTATGTGCCCACACAATTACTTTGGCAGGCTTATTAGTTAATGTTTCTATATGCGATATAATGTTTTGCAAAGTATCCGCCATATGTTGGTCGCGAATATTCCAAGTACTAGTTTGAGACTCAAACATAGTTCTATAATAATATTCTGCATTTTTAACAACGCGGGCGTTTTGGGTCATATAGAATTGCTGTTCCTTAAAGTCAAGAGTAGTATCTATATTTAAGTTTTGGTAAGCAGTACGATAAGTTTCTAATAACTGGGTAGTAACTTCATCTAAACAAGCTTTTCTCAAATGTTTTTCAACTGCATAACCATAAAATTGAGGATCCATCTGTACCTGGCCAAAACAAGCATAACGTTTAGCTGCCATCTCCGCAGCCTCTGGATCGTACTCTTGTAAGTAATTAATAATTGCTCGTGTGGCTTCATTTAAACAATATAAATCTAAGCCATAAATACCAACCTTATCTTCCTTATTTTCATAGTTATCATTAAATTGCCTAAGTTGCTCAATAAATTTCAGCATATCAGTGTTACACCACATCCATTTCGGAAAACGATCAAAAGCCTTTAATGCCTCTTGTGTTTTATTTAACTTACTTAAGCTTTTACAATAACAATGAAGAGGGTATACACTAGTCCAATCTCCTTCAATTGCTATTGCTTTAAATCCTTTTTCTCGGATAAGATGCTTGCTTAATTCCATACGCGTTTGATAAAATTCTGATGTCCCATGAGTAGCTTCACCCATAAGCACAATACGGGCATCTCCAATCAACTTAGCAAGATCTTGATAAGAAGGTTGTTCTTTTATATCAAAAGCAATGATTTCTTCATTTAGTAGCTTAATAAGTTTGTCGGAAATAACTTTAGATTGTGTACTCATAACTTTCCTCCAGCTGATTTTTTTGGTGAATTTTGGAGTAATCGCAACACTTCTACATCTGTTGTTTGTTGAAAATTACGATACCATTGTCCTACACCATAAAAAGGTTCAGGAGTTGCTAAGCAAATAATTTCATCTACTAATAATGAAAGTTTCTGGATGCTGTCAGAACTTGCTACAGGTGCAGCAAGAACTATTTTTTTTGGCTTTAAAGTTTTTAAAGCTTGAACAGCTGCCTTAAGTGTGTTGCCTGTAGCTATACCATCATCCACTAAGATAATAATCTTATCTTTTAAGGGTGGTAACTTTTTGTTTTGTCTATATTTATCTAAACGCCGTTCTAATTCTTGTTTTTCTTTTTGTAATACTCTATGGATTTGCTCTTTAGGAATATTTAACTGCTGGATTAAACTATGATCAAGGATACAGATATCTTCTTCAGAGATAGCTCCCATAGCAAATTCCTCATGACCGGGAACTCCAAGTTTTCTTACAAGAAAAACAGTCATTGGAATTTGCAGTGTATTAGCAATTTCAAAAGCAACCGGCACACCGCCGCGTGGTAATGCCAAAACTAAAACATTCTCTTTACCTTTATAAGTTGTTAGCTTTTCAGCTAAACGTTGACCAGCGTCAGCACGGCTTTTAAAAAGGTTCATGAATTATAGCCTCGATAGTTTCATTTAATTTATGCTCTGGCAAAGGGATATAGTCTTTTTCAATTACTTTTACCACTAAAGGTTTTAATATGGGAGTAAAAAATTGTCTTAATAAACCATAGAAATAAGGTTCAGCACATAAAATCACCTGCTTGTAATGCTTTTTATCTACAGCTTCTTTAATAAACTCTATCACTACTTTTGCAAAATGAATATGCTCCTGTTTGTGAGGGTCAGATGCTGGAATAAATTTTCTAGACTGATAATTACCAGGACTATCGCTAGTTAACTGTTGTGCTTTTAGCCTACTCTGAGGATGCTCTAAATCCTCAATATGGGAGTACTTAAACCCATTTACATCATAGGCTTTTGCTTTGGTCGTGTTAGTAACTAAAAGCAAAGTTAATTTTTTCATATCACCCCCTTTCTTACAAACTCTAAATTAAGAAGATAAAAAGCTCATAAATCATTCTGTTGTAAGGCTAGTCATTTTTTCCAAGGTGCCTGGTTCTTCAAATAAGTGAGTCGCTCCCGGAACGATTTCCAAGCTTTTGGTGCAGTTTAAAGCTGCAGCTGCACCTGTACCTGGCACCAAATAAACCAATTGATAAGTGTCGTGTACTAGGAGCCAATCAACTATACCAATTAAACGCTCTGTTAGTTTTTCAATATCAAATCTATTTTTATATATTTGATCTTCTTCTTCAGTCAAAAGGTCAACTAATAATGTTGCAAAAGCACTTTGCTGTAATACACTTGCTACAAATTGATTACGAGGTGACAAGGGACCACTACCGATGCCATGAGAAAACAAAATAAGCCCTAATGCTTTTTTTCCGGGAGCGTAAGTATACCTTTTAATCGCTGACCAGAAACTAGAATATTTACTTTTTTTTGCATCACTACCCCTCCTTAACTTACCATCCTTTAAAATTTACCAGTACAAACTAAAAGTCAGGCACATAACTATATCAGGTAAAGTATAATCCACTCACTTTTGCTTACCTTGATTTTAGTCAAGTGTAATAAATGACTTTACCTCTGTAAGTAAATATATCTTCCAAAAATTTATCTAACCAAAATAGGTAAAAATATTTATAATAGCTATAATCATAATAAAGTCTGTACTAAATGAAATAATGAGAAAAATACTAGTTACCAACGCCTTACCTTATGCTAATGGTGATTTACATCTAGGTCATATGCTTGGCTATATCCAATCAGACATCTGGGTTAGATTTCAAAAACTACAAGGCAATAAATGTATTTTTGTCTGTGGTAGTGATACTCATGGCACACCCATAATGCTAAAAGCTAAAAATCTAGGAATAGCTCCAGAAAAGTTGGTAGAAAAATTTTCAGAGAGACACTTGAAAGATTTTTCAGATTTTGAAATAGAATTTGATAACTATCACTCTACTCATAATGACTTAAATAAAAAAATTGTTGAAGAAATGTATGATAAATTGAGAACAAAAGGATTAATCTCTACCAAAGAAATTGCCCAAGCATATGATGAGCAAGCTAAAATGTTTCTGCCTGATAGATTTGTAAAAGGCACATGCCCAAAGTGTAAAGCTGAAGATCAATATGGAGATAGCTGTGAAGTCTGTGGAGCAACCTATGATCCTACTGATTTAATAAACCCAAAATCTGTAGTTTCTGGTAAAGCTCCTATTCAAAAAAAATCTGAGCACTTTTTCTTTGACTTACCAGCTTTAGAAAAAGATATAGAAACTTGGATAAGCACAAACCAACAGTTACAGCCAGAAGTCGCTAATAAATTAAAAGAATGGTTTGAGCAAGGTCTACAAAGTTGGGACATATCACGCGACGCTCCATATTTTGGTTTTGCAATACCTGGCACAAATGGGCAGAAATATTTCTATGTATGGTTAGATGCTCCTATAGGCTATATAGCTAGTTTTAAAGATTATTGTAATAAAACTGCTTTAGATTTTGACCAATTCTGGGGCAATGGCAGCCATAATAGTGAACTTTACCATTTTATAGGAAAAGATATTATATATTTTCATGCTTTATTCTGGCCAGCTATCTTAGCTTCTACAGGATACAAAACACCAACTAGTGTTTTTGCAAATGGCTTTTTGACTATAAATGGTAAGAAAATGTCAAAGTCGCGCGGTACTTTTATCCAAGCAAGAACATACCTTGATAATCTAGAGCCAAGCTACCTAAGATATTATTTCGCGTCTAGACTAACCTCTAAAATAGATGATATTGATTTAAATCTAGAAGAATTTATCACTAAGTCAAACTCTGATATAGTCGGAAAAGTTGTAAATATTGCTAGTCGCTGTGCAGGATTTATATATAAAAATTTTGATGCTACATTATCAACTGAAGTTTATGATACAAACCTAGAAAAAGAATTTACCAATAATCATGATTCTATTACACAAGCATTTGAAAAAAGAGAGTTTTCAACTGCTGTTAGGTTAATAATGGCATTAGCAGATAAAGCAAACCAATTCATAGACCTTCATAAACCTTGGCAACTAGCTAAAGAAGAGGGACAAGAAGAGAAAGTTCATCAAGTATGTTCCCAGGGTATCAACATGTTTAAGGTTTTAGTTTCTTATCTTAAACCAATTGTTCCTAATATTTCTAAGAAAGCTGAAACATTTTTAAATATTCAAATTAATAACTGGAATGAAGCACCAAGATTTTTAAAAAATCACAAAATAAACAAATTTAAACCTCTTGCTACTCGAGTAGAAAAAGAAAAAGTTAGTAAAATTTTGGAGGATACAAAAATGACAATTCAAAATGAACAATTCCAGCAGCAACAAAGTAAACAACTAGAACAAAAAGTAGATATAGCCCCAGAATGCACTTTTGATGACTTCATGAAAGTAGATTTACGTGTTGCAAAGATCACTGAAGCCTCACATGTTGAAGGAGCTGATAAACTCCTTAAGTTAATCCTAGATTTAGGTGGTGTTACTAGACAAGTATTTGCTGGCATAAAGTCTAAATACAATCCAGAGGACTTAGTAGGTAAACATACTGTTATGGTTGCAAACTTAGCTCCTAGGAAAATGAAGTTTGGACTATCAGAGGGAATGGTACTTGCTGCTGGGAATGGAGAAGATATTTATATACTTGAACCTCACGAGGGAGCGCAAGCTGGAATGCGGATAAAATAATGACTAAAAAAACTTTTTATATTTTTGTTGTTTTTATACTTTTCTTAAGTGGATTAATAAATTATCTTGATCGCTCAACATTAAGTATTGCTAATATCACAATTGCTACTGATTTCAATATAAGCCCTGCCGAAATGGGATTATTACTATCTGCTTTTATGTGGTCTTATGCCTTATCAAGCCTTCCATCTGGATACTTAGTTGACCGTTTTGGCATTAAACGTATCGCTATAGTAAGTATGGTAGCATGGGCAGGAATATGCATTCTAAGCGGCTTAACTATCGGTTTCTATTCAATTCTTACAATGAGGATCTTATTGGGAATTGCTGAAGCTCCTTTATTTATAATTGCAACGAAAATTATCCAACAAAATTTCTCAGTTGCTAAAAGAGGTTTTGTATCTTCAATAATTGCTCTTGGTCCAAGGCTTTCAAATGTTATGGCTCCCATATTTTTAGTTAGCTTGATGCTTTTAGTCAATTGGCGAGGCATGTTTATCTTACTTGGAGTTCTCGGCTTAACCACAACTTTTATCTGGGCTAAATTACAGAATCATAGTTACTTTGCACACAATGATGATAACTCAAGACCGGCGCACATGACAAAGAAACAGTTTAAAGCTATACTAACTAACCATAATGTAATATTCTTATGTATTGGCAATATCTGCAGCACATATGCCTATTGGTTATTTATAACATGGCTACCATTTTATTTTATTGAAAATATGAACCTTAGCCTACCACAAATGGGGCTTGCAACGTCTTTGTCATTTTTATCGTCACTTGTATCTGTCATACTAGGTGGTATAGTTTCTGATTACCTTATAAAACGAGGTGTTTCAGCTATTGCTTCACGTCTTACTCCTATCATTTTTGGTTGTCTAATAGCTGGTGTAGCAATAATGGTAATCCCCATTTTAGACAATATCTTAAGTATAATTTTTCTTATAAGCATCAGTGTCTTTTGTCTAGGACTTAGGATATCACCAACATGGGCAATAGTTGCTGACATAGCACCACCTAAATTAATAGGAATAGTTGGTGGTACACAGAATCTAGCTAATTTTATTGGCGCCGGATTAGCCCCCCCTAACAACTGGTCTTATTTTGCAGGAAACAGGAAATAATTTTAGCGTCGTTTTTATTGTTGGAAGTATTATTTGTATTTTAGGCTCCTTGAGCTACTTATTTATAAATACTAAAAAAATAATTAGTCATAAAATTCTCCAATAAGTTTTCCTAACATTCACAGTAAACTTACCCATCCTAGTCTACTATGCTCGAATTAACTAATACTTTATTCATTTGTAAAACCTTCAACACTTCCTGCACCTTCACGTAAAACAATATAAGGTAACTCCAGCGCTTCAATTACAGTAGTTGGCTCATAACCACAGTAGTCGGAATCTACTATTAGATCTATATTATTCATAATTTCATTATTGATACCACTGCAGTCAGTTACAACATAAGCCTGACCTGGTAAAATAAAAGAGCTGACTACTAAAGGTTCTTCTATCTCTGCACTTATAGCTTGAGGTACATAATGTTCACTTACTCTTATACCGACGGTGTTTTTAGATTTAGTAACAAGTAAAGAAGATACCTTTTTAGTAGCATTTAGTATGAATGTATATGGACCAGGAGTATATCTTTTTAATAACCTATAAGCATTGTTATCAATTTTAGCATATTCTGAAATTTCAGAAAGATCTTTGCATAAAAGTGTAAAATTATGACTACTATCTAAATCTCTTATTTTTCTAATTTTATCTATAGCCTTTTTTGATTTCATTTTGCAAGCTAAAGCATATCCTGAATCTGTCGGAATAGCTACAACACCCTCTTTATCCAAAACCTGTCTTATTTCTTGTAGTGCTAGAATATTGTTACCATAGCTATTTAATTCTATTAATCTCTTCATAATCTTCTTAACAAAAGCTATACTTTTATAACAATTATAACAACAGTTATTAAAATTACCCTAAAATATGAATAAAATACTCAATGATCTATTACCCGCAATCGTTTTTTTTACGATTTATAAAGCTTATGATATTTTTTATGCAACTGCTGCTTTAATTATCATTACCATAGCACAAGTTATATGGGAATATATGACTCGCCGTAGGATTGCTAAAATACAAATCCTAATTACTGTGTTGGTAGTAATATTCGGTGGTGCTACTTTGTATTTCCATAATGAGGAGTTTATTAAATGGAAAGTTAGTATAGTGAATTGGCTGATAGGTATTGGATTAATAATAACAACCTATATTATGAAAGTAACTCCTATGGAAAGACTTCTTAAAGAGATAGTTAATCTTAGTCCGCATAAGTGGAAAGTAATTAACAATATGTGGGGTGCATATTTTGTAATTCTTGGAACAATTAATCTTTTTGTAGCTTATTTTTTCTCTACAAATATATGGATGAATTTTAAGCTATTTGGGCTTTTAGGTATTACTTTTGCGTTTATGACAGTTCAATCACTGTACTTATCTAAAAATATGAAGAAATAAACATGGTTTTTATTTGTAAACTATATGCTACAAAATATATAATTTATGTTTATGGAAATAGTTTCAAAATAACTAAAAAATAATTAAATTATACTGACAACAATGAAAAACAATAACAGAAATCTCTCTAAAAAAATTTGTTTATTTAATAAAACCGTTAGCTGCTTATTTTTAACCATAATATTAGCAGTTTTTAGCTTTCTTGAACTAACAGTAATGATATTAATATTTTTAATCTTTATGAGCTTCTATTTAGCTATAATTATTTTAGGTACCACATACTTATCTATTATATGTCTGTTTAAAATAAAAAAAATCATAAAAGATAAGAGACAAACTACTTAATCTTTTTTAATCAAATTAGCAGCGTAAGTTCTAGCTCCTATTAAACCAACATCTGTATTCATAATTATATGAATTGGAAAATCTTTCATCATAGCTGACATTCTTCCTTTGTCTCTAAATTTCTCCAAAAACTTACTTTCTTTAATCTGATCAATAAGACGTGGAGCAATACCCCCAGCAATATATAACCCTCTAAATGGCAAGCTTGTTAAAGCCAAGTTACCAGCAATTGAACCATAAATGCTCAAAAATATATCTATAGTCCTTAAAGCGGACGGTTCTTTATATTCTATAGCATACTTAACTATTGCTGCTGCTTTATCTGAGTCTGAAACACTAAACAAATTCCTACGTAAACTAGTACATTCTGGCTGATTGTACAAAGGGTTTCTAACTACATATTTGTAAATGTTATAAATACCATAACCACTACAAAACCTTTCTGGGGACACTCGATGCAGAGTCTTACGCATAAATTTAAATAGCTCAACCTGCTCATCACCAACAGGAGAAAAATCAACATGACCTCCTTCGGTTTTGTAAACTCTAGGCTTATGGTTTTCATCATAACTTACTAAACACATTCCAAGCCCAGTTCCTGCACCAATAACTACACAAAGACTATTATCATCTTTTTTGCCTTCTTGAATAGTTATAATATCCTTTTGTCGATCTAATTTTTCAATACCATAGCCAATGGCTTCAAAATCATTTATCACTTTAACTTTATTTTTGTCAATACCTAAACCCTCAGCAACATACTGCTCTGAAACCATCCATGGCAAATTTGTAATTTCAACCTCTCCGTCTACCACAAAACCAGCAACAGCTAAGCAAACTGAATCAATCTGTCCAGCTAAATTAATTTCAGCTAAGAAAATATCAATAACATCAGATAGGCAATTAAAATCCGCTCCTTTGTATTTTCTTATAGCTATACTTTGAGTTTTACCATTTTCCAACTGAGAAACTTCTAATCTAGTATTAGTTCCTCCGATATCTCCAGATAATATATACATAAACCCTATTTCCCTTATTTATTATCTTGCCAATACAAATATACGATATTCTGTTATAATTAGACAATAACTAATATATCATAAATCTTAGTCTAAATGTCTAAAGAAAATAAAACTGCAGATTTTGGCTTCACCGAAGTACCATGGGAAGAAAAGCAAGAAAGAGTCGCTGGAGTTTTTCATTCAGTTGCAGCTAAATACGACCTAATGAATGACTTAATGTCTTTTGGAGTTCATCGTATATGGAAAAAACAAACAATTTCAAAAGCTAGTATTCGTAAAGGAGATAAAGTCCTAGATTTAGCAGGTGGTACAGGGGACTTGGCATATAAATTTTGCCAGCTAGTTGGTTCTCAAGGCAAAGTTGTGCTTAGTGACATAAATTCTTCTATGCTAGAGATTGGTAAAGAAAAGCTAACTAATAAAGGTTGTGTTGGAAACATTGAATATGTACAAGCAAACGCTGAATGCTTACCATTTCCTGATAATTATTTTGACTGTATAACCATATCTTTTGGTTTAAGGAACGTTACAGACAAAGATAAGGCTTTAGCTTCTATGTGTAAAGTTTTAAAACCAGGTGGTAAATTACTAGTTTTAGAGTTTTCTAAACCTATAATGCCTATACTTGCTAAAGTTTATGATGAATACTCTTTTAAAGCATTACCTTTTTTAGGGAAAATTATTACACAAGATGCTGATAGCTATAAATATCTAGCGGAATCAATACGCAAGCATCCTGACCAAGAAACTCTAAAACAAATGATGTTAACTGCTGGCTTTGATAATGTTGAATATCAAAATATGACAGGTGGTATAGTCGCTTTACACACTGGGTATAAATACTAAGAATGATACAAACTGTTAACAAAGCTTTAAACTTAATAACAAAACTTGACCCACAAGCTAGTCACTTACTATTGCCTTTAGAGAATAAATCTCTGACTATACACTTTAGTGATATAGACTACACAATTGCTATAAATGTAAAAAACCAAAGTTTATACGCAACTAACCCTAGTTCCGAGAATGTTTTAAGCGGTAAATTAGCGTATGTTATAGAGTTAGTATTTAATAAAAACCTACAAGAACTTTTAATAGCCAAAAAACTAGATTACAAAGGCAGCCTAAAAGAACTCAATGAATTTAATCATTTTTTTAATGCTCTTGATGTTGATATAGTCTACAAAATTTCACAATTTACGAACCCGAGCTTTGCTAACCTAGTTGCAAAACCATTTAAAAAAGCTAAAGAATATTTACAAGTATCTACCCAAGAAACTATCATTGATATAAAAGATTATTTAACTGAAGAAAAACAGCTATTAATTTCACAAAATGAAATAAATATTTTCTATCGTGAAATTCAAGAGCTAAAACAATCTGTTGATAGGATAGATTTAAAACTAAAGTTACTACAAGGTTTTTATAATGATTAAAAAATTCTTTCGTCTTATTTACATTTTTTACATCGTTAATAAATATTGCTTATTTAATGAGCCAGTACGAGCTACAAATCTAAAGTCGCTAAGAGCTATACTTTTTCTAAACCCTTTTTATTATTCAAGGAGAATTAGAAAACTAGATCATGGCGTACGCATACGTGAAGCTTTAGAAAAATTAGGGCCTATATTTATTAAATTTGGGCAAGCTTTGTCTATTAGAGCCGACTTATTACCTCCAGAGGTGATAAAAGAAGTTGCTAAGCTACAAGATGATGTACCACCTTTTGATAGTATGCTTGCAGTCCAGCAAATTGAAAAAGCAACTAAACAATCTATTAATGATATATTTAGTGACTTTGATGAAACTCCTCTAGCTTCAGCATCGGTAGCACAAGTACATAGTGCTGCTCTTTATAATGGTGAAAAAGTTGTAGTCAAAGTGCTTCGTCCAAACATTGAAAAAATTCTTAAACTTGATACTTCTTTAATGCTAATTTTTGCTAAAGGACTTAGACTACTAAAAGAAATAAGGAGATTTAAACCAGTCGAAATTGTTAGTGAAATTAATCAAAGTTTTTTTGATGAGCTAGATCTAGTGCGTGAAGCTGCAAATGCATCTCAATTACGTAGAAATTTTGAAAATAGTCCTATACACTATGTTCCTAAAATTTACTGGGAATATACTAGCTCTACTGTAATGGTAATGGAAAAAGTTAGTGGTGTTAGTGTTTCAGATATAGAAACCTTAGACTCACTAGGAGTTGATCGTCGTTTACTAGCAAAAAGAGGTGTAGAGATTTTCTACTCTCAAGTTTTTGATGACTGTTTCTTTCATGCTGATATGCACCCAGGAAATATGTTTATAGATGTAACAAACCCAGCTGACCCTAAATACATATCTATAGATTTTGGTATTGTTGGTACTCTAAATAGAGAAGACCAGCGCTATTTAGCTGGGAATTTTTTAGCTTTTTTTAAACGTGATTATAGAAAAGTAGCGGAGTTACATATTGAATCAGGCTGGGTACCAGCTAATACACGCGTTGATGTATTAGAATCAGCAATCCGTACAGTTTGTGAACCTATTTTTGAAAGACCTATGAAAGAGATTTCTCTTGGTTACACTTTAATGCAATTATTCAACGTTGCAAGAAGATTTGAGATGAATATACAACCTCAATTAACTTTACTACAAAAAACTCTATTTCATGTTGAAGGGCTAGGACAAAAACTATGCCCTGAATTAAATATTTGGGAGACTTCTCGTCCTATTTTAGAAAAATGGATGAAAGAACAAATGGGGCTTAGAGGATTTTATCATCGCTCTATAGAAAATATGCCTAGAGTTAGTGATAAACTTCCTGAACTACCGCGTATAGTTTTTGATATTTTGCAGCAAACTCAAGCTAACTTAAAAAAAGATAGGCAGATATCTTATGTGAAGATGCCTCCAAAAAGGACTAAAAAATGGCCTTTAGCTTTAGGGTTTGGATTAGTAGGCTTAGGCATATGGTATGGTCTATATGCTGACCCTACACCTTTACTAAAACTACAAGAATTTATAGAAAAACATAATAATAAGTTTATTGCTATAGGCGCATTTTTTTTAATTTACTATATTTTTAAGAAGGAGAAATAAAATGTCTAGTTGTATCTTCTGTAAAATTACCACTGGTGAAATTTCGTGTAACAAAGTTTATGAAGATGATAGTTTTTTAGCTTTCCATGATATCAATCCTGCTGCTGATATACACGTACTAGTTATACCTAAAAAACATATAGCTAGCTTAAATGAGTTATCTATACAAGATCAAGAGCTTATGGGTAATTTTATGTTGGGTATCCCAAAAATCGCTAAAAACTTAGGATTAAAAGGTTTTAAAACTGTTATAAACACAGGTAAAGAAGGTGGTCAGATGATATTTCACTTTCACGCTCATATATTAGGTGGAAAAATACGTATGAAACTACCTGAGTAAAGTAAGGAGACTCTATCCTGCTCTTACCAAAGTAATTATAGATATTTTGTCGACCAGACTTTCTTTTTTAACAGTTTGAATAAATTCTTTTAAGGTTGACCCTGTTGTTAATACATCATCAAAAACTACTAAATGCTTTGCTTGTATTGGCTTATTTAGTTTAAAAACTCCTTTTATCTGGTCTATACGATTTTTCTTAGAAGATTTTGACTGAGGTTTTGTATACTTAGTTCTTTCATAATTTGTGAAAGTTGGCGGAATATTAGTATATTGTGACAATCTATTAGCTAGAAGCTCTGCTTGGTTAAAACCGCGATACAGATATCTAAATTTATGGCTAGGCACTGCAGCTATAGCATCTACACTATCTAACTCTTTACCTATAGAATTTTGCCACCAGAGAGATATTAATCTTTCAAAAATAGGTTCTACTAATAAATCCTTATGAAATTTTAGTTTCTTAAGTAAATACTTAACTTCTGCGGAGTAGTTAAGTAAATAATAATAATCATATTCACAATCAAGTTCTATCGTTTGTTTGTTAAAATTTAGGTCACTAACCAGACCTCTAAAACAATATTCACAAGTAACATTATCTGAGCTTTGCCTGCATAACAAACAACTTTGTTTAAAGAGTAATTTTATTATTTTTGGTATAATCTCCATATAACAATCATCTTTTATAAGAAACTTATGTTTAATTATAATCTTTTTCTGAAGTTACAATCCAGTAAATCTAACTCTAAGATTCACCAAGAGTCTTTTATAAAAAATGAGATTGCTCAAAGATTATTAAACAGACTTGAGTTTATAAAGTTAGAACCTAGAGATATTTTAGTTGATGGTTACATTGATGCGCAATATCAAAATGTTTTAAGTCAGCGTTTTAATAAAAGCAAAATACACAAGCAACCTCAACTCAACACTAGATTTGATCTTATTATCTCAAATTCTACTATCCACCTAACAGATAATGTAGCTAATAAACTAAAATGCTACTATGAGTTACTAAATAATAATGGTGTATTACTATTTTCAACTTTTGGTGATAAATCTTTTAGTAGTTTTAATAAAGCTTTTGCTAATGTTGATAATCTAAAACATACTAACACCATGATAGACATGTTAACATGGGGAAATACTCTACTAGCTAGCAAATATAAAACACCTGCAATAGAGTCTGATCTTATAACTTTTACATATAAGTCTACACAGACTCTATTTAGTGATATACGTTCTTTAAACGAACCTCTAGCTGATACTAAAATGCGAACAACTTTTACTGGTAAAAAACGCTGGCAAGAATTTATAGATCAGTTCAGTAAAAACTTACAATTAGAAATAGAAGCTCTGTACGGCTATGCTATACGTAAAGCTGATAATAACAACATTACTCCCCGACCAAACCCAAATAGAATAAGCTTAGAAGACTTAAAAAAACAAATTATTGAATTTAAGAGTTTTACTAGCAATACATAATTGCCATAGTTGAAATGTCTCGCCAATCTTGTGCTGTGCACATACTTGGTTTCACTAATGGTTGACAATACGTTTGCCATGCGCCACCACCATATTTTTTCATAGTTAAACAATTTTTAAAACGCATTTTTTCGTTCATAAGTAGTCCAACTGTAGTTACATCTTCTATACGATAGCCAGCTTCTGATTGGTGTTCTGATGTACTACTATTAACACCATTCTCCAAATTAGTTACTCGTGATGGTATAGTATTAGTTGATTTATCATCTTGTTCTGTTTTTTTCTCAAAGTTTTCTTTGCCTAATATTTTTTCAGCCCTAGCCATTAACTGGTCATATTCTTGGTTCATATTTTTACTAAATTGATCCCATTCTTTTTTAGTTTGTTCTGATATTTCACCTATTTTGAGCTTTTCTACACTCTCTTGAATTTGTTTAGTCTGCTCACTACCATCTAATGAGTTTCCCAAACTAGGGGTTTTAGATTCTAAATTAGAATTTTCGGATATATTTGCAAAACTAAAACTCAAAGATATAAAAAAAACTACAAAGACTAATAATTTATTAAGTTTCATATATAAAAAAAGTTTCATCCAATTAGAAAAAATATATTAAATATTGTACATATAAAAATCTCTTTCGTAAATCTATCATCAAATTACAATCTGTTCTTCATGTAACTCGATGTTATAATGTTTAAATATTTGATCTTTAACAAAGCTAATTAAGGCTAGAATATCTTGACCTGTTGCATTACCATTATTAACGATAATTCCCCCATGTTTGGGAGAGATCTGGGCATCTCCTATAGACTTACCTTTAAAACCAAGCTCTTGTACCATAACACCGACTGGAACGTTAGCCTGAGGTCTTTTAAATACACTTCCTGCCGTAGGTTTTTGAGGCAGATTTGCTAAGCGGCGAGAATAAATATCATCTAGCTTATCTTTAATCTCTTGTTTAGATTTTTTCTCAAACTCCAACTCTGCTGATAAAATACATATATTATTTTTATCTTTAAACATCGAATATCTATATCCATATTTAATATCTTTTTTTGCATAGTCGATTATTTTTTTTGTAACAAGATCTAAAATCCTTACACTTTTAACACAAGTATAAATCTCATCACCATAGGCTCCGGCATTCATAATAAGTGCCCCACCAATACTAGCTGGAACATCATAAAATGTCTCAATCCCACTTAAATTGGCTTTATAAGTAGCTATAGCAAGGTCTTGCAACAATACTCCTGACTGTACACTGGCAATGTTATCTTGAATTATAAATGAATTAAAGTTTTTACAAAAAACTACAAAAGCAGCTTCATCACCATAATATTTTTTAGAAAAGATAACGTTACTGCCATTTCCCAAAAAAAATATTTTCTCATGCTTATTAGCCAAGGCTAAAACATCCTTTTCACAGCTTGGAAAATAAACATTTTTAGCAAAAGATTTAACCCTATAGGTATTGTATTTTTCTAAAGATATGTAATTTTCTGACATCAAATCTCCTGATCTAGAAGTTCTATTTGCATAAAATGTGACATATTTTCTATGAGGTTATTATATCCTCTAAATATCTGGTGAGCATTATTGATAGTAGAAAATTCATCTAGTAAAGATCCTGCCATTAAACAAGCCATACCAGCCCGTAAATCTTTCACGCTCATAACTGCTGTTCGAAAGTTTTTATAGTCTTTAACTGGATTTATTTTTATAAGATTATTATCAATAGATAAATCAAACCCCATCTTACGAATTTGATAAACGTAGTTAATACGCTCTGGATATACAGTATCTTGTATAGTGCTAGGACTATTTGCTACTAGCAACATGACTGCATAAATTGGTTGTAAATCGGTGGGAAAATGTGGAAATGGTGCCGCTATTATATCAACTCCGTTTAAGCTACTATTCTTACCAAAAAATTTTATACTTCTATTTTTCTGGTTGTATTCCCAATTTGCACCAGCATTAGTAAGTTTCTCTAAAGGCTTTTCTATACTATAAATATCTTGTGTATTGATATTTGTAATTATAACGTCTGTTTTATACAAATATGCCATAGCAGCATATGTCATAGCTTGAATACGGTCAAATATAATCTCAAATTCACAACCTAAAAGTCTAGTTACTCCATGTATTTTAATTTTCCTACTTTGAACATCAAAATCAACATTTGCACCACATTTGTTTAGATATTCAATAAGAGTAACTACTTCTGGCTCTAATGCAACATTCTCTAAAACAACTTCCGAACTACCTATCACAGCATACATTACTAGATTCATAGTGGCACCAACAGAAGGGAAAGGCATCTTAAATTCAGCGTTTTTTTCTTCTTTATATATAACTTCAATATGCTCATCAGCTAGTTTAACTTCTGCTCCTAGTGCTTCTAAACCCCTTAAATGTATATCAAAAGGTCTTTTTTCACTAAAACTACATCCCCCTGGGAAGCCTATCTTAACCTTACCCTTTTTCTTTAGCATAGAACCTAGAAGCATCAAAGAGCAACGGGTCTTTGAAGTCATTTCACCACAAAGCTCCAATGGCTCTATAGTAATGTTTTTAGTATCTATACTTACTTCCTCTCCTTTCTCAGTAACTTTTGCACCAACACTTTCTAAAATTTCCTTTGCACCTTTATAGTCTAGAAGAGTCGTTGGAACATTAGTAAATTTTGTCCTTGTATCTGGAATCAAACTAGCAAAGATAAGATGTAAAAGGGCATTTTTTGCCCCACTAATATTTATAGTTACTTCAGAAGCAATATTATTTAACTTTCTTACTCTTAAGGTTTTCATTATTTATTCTCTTATTTTTTCTATTTGCAAATGGGTTATCTGACTGCTTAAATTCAAATAGTATTGGAGTACCGCGAAAATCTAAAGCCTCTCTGAAGAAGTTTTCTAAGTATTTCTTGTATGACTGTGGCAGCTTACTAAGCTGGTTCCCATGAATAACTATAACTGGAGGATTATGCCCTCCCACATGAGCATATTTAAGTTTTATTCTAAACTTACCAACCATTGGTGGTGAATGCGCTTCTATCGCTAGTTGTAATAATCTAGTAGTATCAGCTGTAGTTATTTTCTTATTAGCACACTCATAAGCTGTATCTATTGATTCAAATACATGACCAACATTTGTACCGTGCAGTGCTGAAATAAAATGAATATCTACATAATCTTGCAAGAAAAATAAACGTCTTTTAAGTTCTTTCTTTATATTTTCTTTAGCCTCATCTGTCATGCCATCCCACTTGTTAACTGCTATAACCAATGCTCTACCATTTTTTATAGCAAAATGGATTAAACTTAAATCTTGGTCTGAAATACCTTCTTTAGCATCAACTATAGCCACTACAACATTAGAATCCTGAATCGCTTGTAAGGTTTTAACTACTGAGAATTTTTCTAAAGTTTGCTTTATTTTACCTCTTCTACGCACCCCAGCAGTGTCAATAATAGTATATTTTTTACCATGGCGCTCAAATGGAATACTTACGCTATCAATAGTTGTACCAGGCATATCAAATACGACTACCCTCTCCTCTCCAAGCATTCTATTAGTTAAAGTTGACTTACCAACGTTTGGTCTACCGATTAATGAAAAGTGTATACCATGACGCAATTTTTCTTTATGTTCATCTGTTTGAGTATAGTCTTGGTAATACTCTACTAAAGGTTTTTTTAAATATTTATCTAAAAGTTTTTGAATATTTCGACGATGGGCTGCTGATATAGGAAATACTTTTTCAAAACCTAGTTCATAAAACTCTGCTATTGCGGAATTTTCCTCTATACCGTCTACTTTATTTACAACTACTACGACTTTTTTATTTTTTTGACGAAGTAAATTAGCAACATATTCATCACCGCTTGTTAACCCTGATCTACCATCAACTACAAAAAAGATCAAATTTGCTTCATCTATTGCTATCTCTGCTTGCTTTGCCATAAATTCATCAAATCCGATATCTTTGTCAGAAATACCTCCAGTATCTACTACTAGATAATCAAGATCATCATATTTTGATTGCCCGTATTGACGATCACGAGTAACTCCTTCAAAATCGAAAACTAAAGCATCTCGTGAATTTGTTAATACATTAAATAGGGTAGATTTACCAACGTTTGCTCTACCCACTATAGCCGTTAGAAAAGACATTAAAATATAGCCATTTAGATTATTATATTGTTATTGCTCAATATTACTCTATTTATACATATTTATAAAGAGAATAGATTTAGATGGCCAAGGTAAACGCATCTAACTTATTGAAAAAGTAGTTTGATAAATCATTTTTTAGGCTATTTTTTATTCATTGATCTAATATTACCGATATCTATTCATGACAAATCAATTCAAAGTGATATTTTCTTCAGTTAAAGACCCTAGAGTAGACAGAACAAAGAAGCATACATTATTAGATATCATAGCTTTAAGTATATGTGGAATAATAGCTGTTTGTGAAACTTTTGAAGAGATATCTGATTTTGGTAAGGCCCATATAGTTGGTTTAATAAGTTTCTTGAACTACGACACGATATCCTGTGACAGGATACATTTGAAAGAGTATTTTCTGCTTTGGATAATCAAGCATTTCAATATTGTTGTATAGAGTGGTTTAAACAAGTTAGTCGACTAGTTCCAGAAACAGTGATAGCCATAGATGGCAAGACTTTACGAGAGGATCCGCGAGAAAATATAAGAGTCTTAAAGGTTTACATATAGTAAATGCTTGGTCGTGTGTAAACTCTTTTGCTATAGCTCAAGTAAAAGTTTCAGATAAGAGTAATGAAATAACAGCTATTCCAGGGATACTAGAACTATTGAGCATACAAGGTGCTATTATAACTATTGATGCTATTGAAGCTCAAAAAGATATTGTTGAACAAATAATAGCTAAAGAAGCAGACTATGTTATTTCTTTAAAAGGTAAACAGGGTAATTTACACAATGATGTTAAAACAGCTTTTGAGCTATATGATAGTGACTCAAAAGCTTTAAATATAAACATTGCTAATGATAACATTGATGCTAACCATGGACGCATTGATCAAAGAACTATTCAAACTATTGATGTTAGTGAGTTTGATGGATACTTTAAATAATTCTTTTAAGTCTCTCAACACTGTGGCAAGAGTAGCAAAAACAACCTACCAAAATGACAAAACTTCTATAGAAAATCGTTATTATATAAGCTCTTTACCTGCAGATAATCCTAGCAAGATACTTAATGCTATTAGAAGCCATTGGCAAGTGGAGAATAATTTACATTGGGCTTTAGATGTATCGTTCAATGAAGATGCTTGTAGAGCCCGTAATGAGAATTCCGTTATAAACTTTTCTTGGATGAGAAAATTTGCTTTAGGGTTACTCAAAAAAGATGTTTCTTTCAATGTCAGCATTAGAAGAAAACAACGTAAAGCAGCTATCTGTACCGAATACTTGACCAAAATCATCAAAATAATTTAGATGCGTTTACCCTGTTTAGATGGCCCATAACTACTACTGTAAATAAAGGCTTCCGTTCTCGACATAAGTTTAACCTAAATTTATATAAAACTAGCTTTCCAAATAGTCTGGCATTAATGATTTATACGAAAAACTACCACTTCTTCAGTAACGTCGGCATTGGCTTTTGGATAGAACGCTTCTTTCCTTGAAATACAGCTACCGCTCTCTTAGGTTCAATATTCAGCTGAGTTTCCCTTGGCGATATAGTAGCCTGGGTATTAAATTGTATTGAAATTGGCTGGACTGACCTTTTCTTATTTCCAAATATACTATTAATATCTGGAGGGGTTATAATGTTCTGCTGGGCAACCACTGCCCTGGTTGGCATAAAAGTAGAAGGCCTATCAACTTCTTCCCCAAAATAAGTAAAGTTACGTGTTTTTGCTTGATTATTATTAGTAGAAAATGAGCTAATAGAACGACCCTTATTAATGGGGTTAAGATTATCTTCTTCATTTACTCCTGGTAAGAAACGTGCTAAATATGGTGGAATATTTTCTACGTATTTTCCACTTTTCAAACTTCGTATGTGTCTAGGCCCCTGGGAACAAACATAATTTAAAAAACCTGAAGTTTTTTTATTAAAGTTAAAACCTTCAACTAGATAATCATTAACTGTTAAGTGGTCTACGAGATATTTTTTATATTTTTTAGCATCAAAACTTTCTCCAAGAGCATACTTAATAACAATATAAAGAAAATAATGTTGAGCTATTTTTTCACTGTATCGACATGTATGACCTGTATCAATTGTAATTACTTGATCATAAGTAGTACATTTAGGTAATTCAAAACTTACCCTTTTGAAAAAATCTTTTAAAGCAGTACTAGGTGGTTCTTTGTTTAAAAGCGAAACAACAAAATCTATTTGTCCTGTTTTAAAAAAATTATTTGCTTTTTCCACCTCAGAAAATACATGATTCCTTGCATTTCCAGGTACAGGGTCAATCATTATACAGCTAGCTTTAACTCCTCTTTTTGAAAACATAGTGGCGCAATACAAAGCGATTATTGCTCCTCTACTAAATCCTGCCGTAATTACATAGTCATACTCACACCCTTCATAGACTATTATACCATTTTTTGCGATATAAAAGTTATTAAACACATTTCTTGCTTCCTTCTCCATATTACAAAAGATAAAATCCCATGTTTTGTCTAAAGGGTTGCCTGAAGTTCCTGGGCCAGGTATGTCTATAGATTCTATCAAAACTTTAGATTGGAGATCGATATTAAGTTTATCTGTATTACACCAACTGTCATAAATTGGTACACCGACGTCATTAGGCATTACTTTTGCCGATGGATTATTTCGGCAGAATTCTTTTCTTGCTTTTATCACAGACCTTGGGTCTCCAGTTCCTCTAAAAAACAAATACAATACTTTCACGATATAAAACAACCTAAATATTTTTTAATTATTATTTATATTAATTATAAGTAAATAATTATATTAAATCAAGTTTCTTTATCTTTAAATATTGTTTCATGCAATGTACCTAAACATTAAATAATAATTGCAAATTTGATGTATTCAAATACAGCTAATCTGATTCAGAGGTTTAGATATAAACTGAGATATCTAAAGTAACAGTATTCATATACTGACCATTATACAACTTCTGATAAGAATACTCTGGACCAAATAATACATTATCATCAAAAAAAGATCTCTGTGTAGAAATTAATATCTGATTTTTGATTCCTGAAGCAGCCATAAATCTACTTGCAGATGAAGAAAGAGGCATAGGAATGTTATCAGCATTATATGAGTGCCCGTAGCTAAAGTTAATATTTTGACCGCTTCCAAAAATAGTAAACGTATATGCAACCTGGGCTGTAAATGCTCCTGCATAAACGTCACTTAAACTATTAAATTGTATACTTCTATTTGTAGTAGTAGCCCAACCTGCTCCTAAGTTAAAGCTCCCTGGAAATATATTCGTAAGGTTTAAAGCAAAATCGATATTAAACTCACCAACTCGCTTATTCACAAATGAAAATCTATTATTAGCACCACGAATATCATGCATATACCCAGTGTTAAAACCAAGTTGAATTCTATCAAATAGTGTTACAGCATCAAAATAAGCTAAAGAAAAAGTAGGATGATCACCCGCATTTGAGACAGTGAAGTTAGCATTTGAGGTATCTCCTTTATAATTGATAGCAACATTCGCCACCCGAAGTGGACGAAACATATTTGCTGTTAAACCACTTGTCCAAGGACCTCCACCCCCAAAGCTACCTAAAGAAACTCTATATTTACCTATTGATAGGAAAAATGGTGATGTATCTAAGTTCCCTATCGTTACAAAAGCATCTTGGATATCATAATTATTGTTTTGGCTAGCTGAAAAATCTAAATTAGCTGTAACATAATGACCAATATTTGCTAAAAAATAGAGTGTTGCCGAGGTTAAATAAAACCCTTCACCAGAGCCATTAAACACAGAATTATCACGTTGTGTGATATTTGAGCCTCGCCAACCTTGTAAATCAGTCTCTATAAATCCACCAAAGAAAATAGCATAATCATTATATAATCCTCTTTGCTTAAGTATACTAGAAGCAAATAAATTACTAGGTAGCTGACCAATTGGGATACTATTGTTACTTGAGAAAGCCCCAACGTAAGATACTTGTCCCTGTGTGGTGATCTTAACTTCACCTTCAACGTTAACGTCTGATACTTTTTGATTACTTTTATTTATACGCTCTTGCAAAACGCTTTCTTGAAACTCTTTGCTATTTTCCTCAAAAAGATCATCTCCAAATGTAGAATTTATGATCTCTCTTTGTAAATCCAAACTAGTCAGACCTTGCTGCTTAGCCTCAAAATTACCAATTTCAAGTTCTAAAAGCTGAATTTGGTGTACTAATTTACTTATTTCTTGATGTTGAGTATTTTCAGAATTAGCAATAGTATCCTTAGAATTGGCTATGCTGGCAAAAATTGACAGCAGTGTTGAAAAAAATACTTTTTTTTTAACATCTAAATTTCAGAAATAACTATAATATGATATTTAGAGTCCTATTCTACACTATAAAAGATTCTTATTAAACATATACAGAGAGATCTATTGTAATGGTATTCATATGCTGACCACCATATAATTTCTGATATGCGTACTCTGGACCAAATAGTACATTATCATCAAAATAAGCTCTCTGAGCAGAAACAATAAATTGGTTTTGGATACCTGACTTTGCTCGTCCAAAACTAATAGGTGAAGAGGCTATAGCCATAGGTATATCTGCAGCATTATATGATTGGCCATATGATGCACCAAAGTTAGTATTTCTACCTAGAAGTTCTAATGAGTAGTTAAGAGCTGTATACCAAGCACCTGCTAAAACGTTATTACCAGAGCCATTAAAATTTTCTGCATTAGTAGTAGTTGCCCAACCAGCTTGAATCTGCCAGAACCCGCCTAACATAACGTAACCTAAGTTAGCATCAAGGTTAAATGCACCTATGGTAGCATTCTTATTATTAGATGTAGGACTTTCTAAAAACGTTGAAAGAGCACTATTACCTGCACCTGCCATATTAAATACATACCCAACGTTAAAACCAGCTGCTAAGTTTTCTGATAAACTATCAGCATAAAACAAACCAGTAGAGAAGTTAGCGCGTCTATCATCGGAACCAAATACAGCTACGTTGGCATTAATAGTATCAGACTTATAATTAAGAGATACGTTAGTGACCTGACCTGGAGATAAAAAACTCTTGATAATACCATTTGTTAATGTACCACCACCACCATAAGAACCAACCGATAGCTTATTTCTACCTGCAGTCACAAAGAAAGGTGAAGTATCTAAATTACCAAATATTACAAATGCATTACCTAAATCAAAACCACCTGACTCATTAGTATCAAAATCAAACTGCGCCGTAACATAATGACCTAGATTTGATAAGAAATATAAGTTTGCAGCTGTTAGATAAATATTTTGACCATTACTTTGGAATATATCGCCATTATTTTTTGTAATTTGACTACCAAAAAATACCTGTGCATCAGTCTCTAAAAAGCCACCAAAAAAGACTGAATAATCATCAAATTTACTCCTTTGACCCATTAACGTAGAAGCAAAAAGGTTTGAAGATATCATTCCTATTGGAATACTGTTGTTACCTGAATATGAGCCTAAAAAGGCTATTTGACCTTGGGTTGTAATTGGAGGTGCTCCACCCACATCAATACCGCCACTCTTATTAAATACACCACCAAGAGATTGATCTCCTAGATTTACAATAGTGTGATCTGGACTAATATTTTCTAAAATATCTGAAGTGTCGTTATCAATAAGAGATCCTTTTAAAGAAGCATTCGGATTTGCTCTTACAACACCTCTAGCATCATCAACCCTAGAGCTATAAGTTGTAAACTGAGACTCGCCATTGGAAGTATTTTTAAAATTTGTCTGTTGTGTTTTTAATTGTTGTAATTGACCCTGTAACTGCTGAACTTGTTGTTGTAATTGTAACAATAGCTTTCTCTCGTCCATGTTTGTAATACTAGTACTAGTAGAATTACTTCTAGATGATTTATCATCGATATCTTGTTCACCAATACTTGTAGCACCCAATGGCCCACCTTGCGAAACAACCTCCGGAGAGTTTCCTTCAGAGTAACCAAAGCTCAAACCAGATAAGACGCTACCAATAATAAAACAAGATTTCCTTAATCTTTTACACATTAAAAACTCCGGATAAGCTAATCAAAAACACACATGATTTTTTGATTTTACCAACTAAGAACAACATTTTCAATAAATAAGCAATATAAATTTCAACGACAAAGAAATTATTTCTATTTTACCACAAAAGTAAGTTTAGAGTTAAAAAAACTACAGTTTTAATTACTTATATTGGCATATAAGGTGCATACGTTGGTGTCCAAGAAGAGAGGTTTATTAATCTGTCTATTTCTTGATCTAGCTCTATATCGGTTAAATCTTCTAGATCTATATCTACTTCATGGACTCTCTCAACTATAGCTTGCTTAACTACAGCTCTTGTAATTTCTCTAGTTACCTCAACTAAGTCTGTAATTTTTGCTAACAACGGTTGTGTAATATCCTCATTAATAACCATAGGAGATAGCTCACTCAACCTATAACAAGCTGCTCTAATCATCCCATTAGTTAAAACTTTAGCATGTACAGCAACACATCCTAATCCCAATCCTGGAAAAATAAAAGCATTATTACCTTGTGATATACGATATTTTTTACCATTATACTCAACATCTGAGAATGGGCTACCTGTAGCTATTAGAGCCTTACCGTCACTCCATTTAATAATATCCTCAGGCAAGGCTTCACATAATGAAGTAGGATTAGACAGTGGCATGATAATAGGATAATTATTATGCTTAGCCATCGCTTTTACTATTTCTTCAGTAAATGAGCCAGGCTGACCAGATGTACCTATTAAAACATCAGCCTTAGTATTTTTTACAGCTTCTTCTAGTGTAATATTGCTTATATCAACAACCTTCCACTTACTAATTTCTTTTGATAGTTTCATAAATGGTTTTTGCTCAGGAGTAACTCGTTTTGCTTTTAGTTTGTCAGTTACCAATCCATACCTATCAACCAAATAAATATTTTGCCTTGCCCTCTCAATAGAGACTTTGGCTCTATCTGCTATGATATCAGCAAGCTGCCTAGCTATACCACAGCCTGCGCTACCTGCACCAAAAACTACTACTTTAATATCACAAATACCACTTATAGCTTCCTCTGCTGTTAGCTCACCTGCATTAATTCTGATAGAATTTGCAGTCTTAACACCAGCTATACAATTAGCGGCTGCAACAATACCCGTACCCTCTATATCATCATTAAATGTACATAATCTGTCTTTATATTTCTCAATAATGCGTGTAGCGTTGTCTCTACCAATATCTTCCCAATGTAAGAAAACATTAGGAAATCTACTCTTAACTTGAGTTACAAACTCTTCAATAAACTCATCATAAGTTTCTCCTGACACCCTAGGCAAACGCATACCTAAATATCCTGGAGCACTTAGTAACTCATCATTGTTAGTGCCCATATCAAGCTGGACAGGTAAAACCCGAGCTGGATCAATACCACTAGCTGCAATGTACACCATGATTTTGCCTATGCTGATATTCATACCGCCTATACCTTGGTCGCCTATACCAAGAACAGCCTCTCCATCCGTAACTAGCACTAAATCGATACTGTTATAATCATATCTTTCTAGAATTTTACCAATATGCTTTTTATGATTAATTGAAATAAATAGACCGCTTTGCTTTCTAAACTGACTACTATATTTTTGTACAGCTTCACCAACAGTTGGCGTGTATATTATTGGCATTATTTCTTCTAAATTTTCACGCACAAAATGGTAAAAAAGAGTAACATTAAAATCATGTAATCTATTAAGAAAAACGTATTTTTCTAGTGAATTAGGCTTAAGGTCAAGTTGCCTTCTAACCCTAAGAGCTTGCTCTTCCAAACTTTCTACTTTTTCTGGCAAATATCCCACTAAATCAAAAACTATTCTTTCCTCTTGGCTAAAAGCTACATCCTTATTCAAAACACGATTGTTTAATAACTTTCTACCCGTAAGATTTGTTTCAATTGCAAAAACTTTTCCAGTTTTATTTCTTAATTTTCTTATTCTTTTCTTTTCCATGACTAGCCAAAGGTTAAATTGTACAAAACTCTATTAAAACTAATAATCTTTTATAACTGATAAGTATCTAACAGCAGTTGCTTTTTTTCAACAAAAAATGAATACTATAATGCTATTAAATTGTGTTTTTTCCTAACGTTAGATAAAATTTTATAATGAATATAACAACTCACCTAAACAAATTCACTAGCACTAAAAATACAGCTATAGCAATTGGTGCTTTTGATGGTGTTCATCTAGGACATCAGGCTGTGATAAATAAACTTCTTTCAATTTCATACTTAAGCAATTTGGTTCCTTATATTTTCTTTTTTGAACCTCTTCCTAAAGAGTTTTTTAGAAAAGATAAACCTCCCACTCGAATTTATGATCTTAGAAACAAAATTATAAATATCAATCACGCAGGGATAAAAAATATTATTTGTCAAAAGTTTGATGAACGATTTGCTAATATTGATGCTAAAGAATTTGTCATTGAATATCTCATCAAAAAACTTAAAACTAAGCATATAATAGTCGGCGATGACTTTAGGTTTGGTAAAGATCGTAAAGGGAATTATGAGCTTTTGGAGCAACTTTCAAAAAGCTATGATTTTCAAGTTGACAAAATATCTACTCTAAACCTAAATAATCAACGTGTTAGTAGTAGCCAAATACGCACAGCCATTGAAAAACACCATCTTAAAGATGCTGAAGAGCTATTAGGAAAACGCATAAGTATAAACTCACGAGTTATTCATGGACAAAAAAATGGTAGAAAAATAGGTTTTCATACTACAAACCAAAGATTACTTAAAAATTCCGTGTTAAAAGGAGTTTATTTAACTAAAATATATATTGATGATGAAATTTTTTATGGCGTCTCTAACGCTGGAACCAGACCAACCATTGATGGCAAAAACAACCTTTTAGAAACTCACATTTTTGATTTTAATAAAGAAATCTATAAAAAACATATAACTGTAGAAGTACTTAAGTTTATTCGTGCTGAAAAGAAGTTTAACTCCTTTGATGAGCTAAAAGATCAAATAACCAAAGATATACAAACAGCAAAAAGATTGATAAGTACATCATAGACTATTAACATAAATAGTTTTGTACTCTATAATTTATATTTAAATAGTTTGATTCCGTTAAACTTTAAATTAATCATATACCAAATACTAAGGAATTCACATGAGTGATTACAAAGACACTTTAAACCTTCCTAAAACCTCTTTTTCTATGAAAGGTAACCTTGCAAACAAAGAACCTATGATCCTTAACAAATGGGAAAAGCAAGACATATATAAAAAAATCCGTGATCATTTTGCAGGTAGAAATAAATTTATACTTCATGATGGACCTCCTTACGCTAATGGAAATATACACGTCGGTCATGCTGTTAATAAAATTCTTAAAGATATTATAATAAAATCAAAAACCCTTAGTGGTTATGATGCTCCATATATCCCAACTTGGGACTGTCATGGTCTACCGATAGAGCTGCAAGTTGAAAAAAAATATGGTAAAGCTGGTCAAAAGATAGATGAAAACTCCTTCAGGAAAGAATGTCGTAAATATGCAAAACAACAAGTAGAGCTACAAAAAAAAGATTTCAAAAGATTAGGCGTATTAGGAAACTGGGAAAGCCCTTACCTAACAATGGACTTTGAATATGAGGCTAATATGATAAGAACTTTAGCCAAAATAATTAAAAATGGTCATCTAAGCAAGGGGTTTAAACCTGTACATTGGTGTACTGATTGTGGTTCAGCTTTAGCAGAAGCTGAAGTTGAGTATATGGACAAAGTCTCGCCAGCAATTGATGTAAAATTTAAAGTAAAAGATCATGAAAAGCTTGCTAAAGCATTTAAGCTAGAATACTTAAAAAATGAAGCTTTTGCTGTGATATGGACTACTACACCATGGACATTACCTGCCAACCAAGCTATTGCTGTGCATAATGATCTTAATTATAGTCTAGTAGAAACTGAAAATTTTTACATAATACTAGCTAGCAGTTTAGTTGAACAAACCTTAAAAAGGTACGCTATAACAAGTGCTGAAGTTATTGCCACAACTACTGGAGATAAACTAACAGGTATATATGTTGAACATCCTTTTTATAGTCGTCATGTACCTATTTTACATGGTGATCATGTAACTGATATTAATGGTACCGGTATGGTTCATACTGCCCCTACCCACGGTGTTGAAGATTTTTCTATAGGTAAAAATCATAATCTGTCTATGGAATCTTTTGTAAAAGGTAATGGTTGTTATAGTGAAAATGCCAAACTTTTTGCTGGTGAATTTATTTTCAAAGCCAATAATAGGATAATAGAGCTTCTGGGTGAAAGAAAACGCCTAATGAACTTTGATAAAATAAAACATAGCTATCCTCACTGTTGGCGTCATAAGACTCCTTTAATGTTTAGAGCTACTCCTCAGTGGTTTATCAGCATGGAGAAACAAAATTTACGCAATAACGCAATGATTGCTATCAAGGATACCGTATGGATCCCTTCATGGGGTCAAAACCGTATAGAAGCTATGGTAAAAGATAGACCAGACTGGTGTATTTCTCGCCAAAGAACATGGGGAGTACCATTACCGTTATTTATACATAAAGATACAGAAGAGCTACATCCAAATACTGCTGAAATTCTTGAAAAAATAGCTCAAAAGATAGAAAAAGGCGGTATTGAGATTTGGTTTAATGCTGATGATAATGAATTTATAACAGAAACTAATGAGTACAAGTCTGTAAAAGACACTCTCGATGTTTGGTTTGATTCAGGAGCATCTAGTATGTGTGTACTAGATAAAGATCCTCAATTAAATTACCCTGCTGACCTATATTTAGAAGGGTCAGACCAACATCGTGGTTGGTTTCAAACCTCTCTACTTGTAGGGTTGTCTACCAAAGGAGAAAAACCCTTTAAAGAAGTTCTAACTCATGGCTTTGTAGTTGACGAGCATGGTCGTAAAATGTCTAAATCCTTAGGGAATGTTACATCCCCCCAAGATATCTATAATACTTTAGGAGCCGATATCTTGCGCTTATGGGTTGCTTCTAGTGACTATAAAGGTGAAATGGCCGTATCAGATCAGATCCTTAAGAGAACAGCTGATATGTATCGTAGATTGCGTAATACAGCAAGATTTTTATTATCAAACCTAACTGGTTTTGATCCTAAATCTGACATTATAGAGTTTAGTAAATTAGTTAAACTTGACCAGTGGGCTATAGCAAAAACAAAAGAGTTTCAAGATAAAATAATCAAAGCTTATGAAAGCTACCAAACGCATACCGTAACTCAGTTAATACATCATTTTTGCTCGATTGAAATGGGTAGTTTTTATCTTGACATTATCAAAGATAGGCAATACACAGCTAAAACTAATGGCCATCCACGCAAATCAGCACAAACTGCAATTTACCATATTGTACATGCATTAGTTAGGTGGATGGCTCCAATTTTATCATATACAGCTGATGAGATCTGGGAAGCTACTCCAAAGACTACTAGTCTACCGATACAGTTATGCGAGTGGTATACAGAATTAAAATCATTTTCTCCGACTGATGAGTTAAACCTAGATTTCTGGTCAAAAATTCAAGAAATACGTTCTGAAGTAAATAGAGTATTAGAGATTAAGAGAAATGAGGACCTTATCGGAGCTTCTTTAGAAGCAAAAATAACTCTTTATGCTGATAAACAGAGTTACGAGATTTTAGAAAAAATCAAAGGGGAGTTAAGGTTTTTACTAATCTCCTCTGAGGCTGAGTTAAAACCTATTAGTGAAAAACCTAATGATGTTATATCTTCAAATATACATGGATTACATATTGATATCCAAAAACTAGAAGAACCAAAATGTCAAAGGTGCTGGCACCGTAGTTCTACAGTCGGTACAAACTCTGAGTATAAAGACATATGTAACCGCTGTATAGAAAATATCTCTACTGAATTAGGAGAATCTCGCAAACATGCTTAGATCTAAACTTAAATATTTTGGATTAGCTGTTATAATTATAGCTCTTGATTTATATACCAAGTATTTAGCCAACATCAACTTAAATTTTGCTACTCCCGTTAAAGTAACAAGCTTTTTTAACTTAACTTTATTGTATAACTATGGAGCAGCATTTAGTTTTTTAAGCAATAATCAGACTTCATGGCAATTAATAATGTTTTCTATAATTTCATTAATTGCTGCTGTCATACTAATCTACTTGATTATGAAACAACCAATGCAAGATAAATTAATTCTAATCTCTTTCTCATTGATACTTGGTGGTGCGTTAGGGAATTTTTATGACCGGGCATTTAGAGGTTTTGTAATAGACTTCTTAGATTTTCATATTAATAACTATCATTGGCCAGCTTTTAATATCGCTGATTCAGCAGTCACTTGTGGAGTTACATTGATAATCTTAAGGTCTTTTTCTAGGAAAACTAGGATTTAATTACTGAAATACAACTACATATAAAGAATTTGCTAAATTAGCAAATATAAACTTTTATCTTATAGTGTTCTTTTATAATCATTATAAAATTTACGTGCCAGAAAATTATTATCACCATAGACTATACTGTATTTAGTTTGCTTAGCTCGAGAATTCTGTTCCATCAAGATACCAACATAATGCACGTCTGGCATAGGTTTACTAACCTCTGCTATAATTGTAGCTGTTGCTGGCAATTTTTCATCAACAACTATAGTATATCCCTCATGTTTAAGGTAACCCACTAACTTACTATACCTGTCATCAAAACCTTCTCCATCTAAGCTAATTACTTGATCTGGGTAATTTGCAACTAGAAATCGCATTCCTTCAACTGTATTTGTATATTTATCAAAATTAATTTCTTTAATGTTTTGGTCTCTAGTTAATCTATTATAATGATCTATATTATCCTGAATATCTTCTTTAACCGTACAAGAACTAATAACTAAAACCCCAAAACTTATAAAAAACATTTCTTTTAACATCTATAAACCTACAAAATGGTCTGGCATATATAATTATTATATCCAAAAGATATAAGTTTATAAATTCATATCAATCCCAAAATAAACAATGGGGGTTTATTTCAAGCCTAAAGATTCATACAATATAACAAACTTTCTAATAAATACAAAAAAATGGTTAAAACAGCTAGCAGTAAACGCTGGGTACAAGAGCATAATTCAGATTACTACGTTATTCAAGCAAACAAACTAGGCTATCGTAGTAGAGCAAGCTTTAAAATAATTGAGATCCAAGAAAAATATAAAATATTTAGACAGAATATGTTTGTTATAGACCTAGGTGCTGCTCCAGGTGGTTGGTCTGAACAAATAATTAAGTATATTAGTCCCAATGGAAAGCTCATTGCCCTAGACTTACTTGAAATGGCACCTATTGTAGGCGTTGATTTTATTCAGGGTGATTTCACAAGTGATGAAACCTATGAGAAACTAAATAACCTAATTGGCCAAAACAAAATAGACTGTATAGCTTCTGATATGTCCCCAAATATAAGCGGCAATAAAACTTCTGATCAGGCTAGATCAATATTTTTACTAGAGCTAGCTCTAGATTTTACAATACATAATCTTAAAAAAGATGGAAGCTTCGTAGCTAAAATTTTTCAGGGTGAAGGCGCTGATGAGTATATAAAGGTAGTTAAAAACTATTTTACCAAAGTTACTCAATTTAAACCTAAATCATCACGACCAAGATCTAGAGAATTTTACATTATCGCCCTAGGATTTAAAGCTTAAATATTATGCTTCCAAAGCTCAAACATTCTCTTAGCTATCACTTCATGACCTTTTGTTGTAGGATGACAATAATCCCAGCATAAAAACTTATCTGGATCATTTATTAATTCTATCTCATACTGGATATTACCGAGAGAATCTGCTCCCCCATAACTATCTACACAAATATCTGTAACATTTTCAAAACCATAATCAGCAGGATTATTAATACAATCGTTCAGCAAAGTGTAAAAATCAAAAAGCTTTATATTTACGTTAGGAAACAAAATCTGTAGATCATTTATACAATTTTTAAGTAAATTATTTTGCAAGTTAATATTTAACTGCAGGTATGATCTAAAAAACTTGCCAACCCAATTAGATAAGTAATTTTTATAAGCTGGTGCTTTAGTTACATCTGGAATGTTCCAAACTATAATATTGCTAGCACCCATCTTAATAATTTTTCTAACTATTTTCTTAAGGTCTCTAGCAACTCTAAGCTTAGCTGTAAGATTTATATAAGGTATTTCGTTATAAATAGTAAACATAAAATTATTAGCTCCACCATTTACAATTACAAGATCATCTTTAGAAAACCTACCCTCTTCATTTTCAAATCTTACTAACTGTTCTGATACAGCAAAAGAATGATACTTTAATAAAGATGAAGGATTTTTACCATGAGTCAAGGCTCCGCCTATAGCGTAACTTTTATGCTCAATGGTACTCGCATTCTGATCTTTAGCAACATACTGCGCTAAATATTCAGTAGATATTATACCATTAGAAAACCTACCTTGATAATATGGTTCTCCCGGTACATCTAATGTTTTTATAATATTTCCTGCATCTAATAAACTATCACCAAATGCAACTAAACGTTTAATCTGCATCATTAATCCTTAAATTCAAAAAAATTTGCCATCCAATGGCCTATCACCAAACTGTTATCTCTTATTCTCAAACTCTCTAGAGCATGCTGAAATTCGCTTTTAATCTCATCTTGATACTCTTTTATCAAGGCATAATTATGAGCTTTTAACATCTCAGGATGAGCTTGGATACCAAGTATTTGATTGCCAATACAAAACATCTGTATCTGACAATAATCACTAGTTCCTATAAGCTCAGCGCCGCTTGGAAGCTCAACTATCATATCTTGATGATAAAACAATAAACTCAAATAGTAATGAAATGGATCCATCCAGGATTTTTTTACTAAAACTTCTACATTTTTCACCCCAACAGAAAAACCCTTAGCAGCTCGCTCAACCCTGCCTCCTAGAGCTTGTGCCAAAACCTGATGACCAAAACAAATTCCTATTATTTTTTTACCACCATTATATAATTTAACTATAGTTGATTTCAGCTCAGATATCCATGGTAAATCATCAAATGCAGTAGCTTTACTACCAGTTATAATAAAACCATCATAGATACTAAAATTTACTGGATAATACTGCTCTGTTACATCAAAAATATCAAAGTCTACTATCAAAGATAACTTAAAAAACAAATTTGCAAACATCTCTGGGTAGTTACCACCAGCCATTTTACGGCGATGTTCTGGGATATGATCTGTTTGTAATATAGCTATCTTCATAAATTTTATTTTACAAACATCTCAAATAGTGTTTTCTTAAACTCTTCTGTTATCTCAAAAATATACGTGTGTGCTTTTAGCCCAGAACGAGAACCTTTAATCTTAAGAAATTCACCCTCTTTAGATACTTCTTTTACACTTATAATCTCTAGATTTGAGCTACCTAAGGTTTGTGTTTTTCTTTTCCAATTTTCTCTATAACGCGTTATAGCAGCTCTAAATGAACCTAAAATTTTGTTATCTAGAGCTTTTCTAATAAACTCTTTTGCACCTTCTGGTATCTCTTCAGCAAACTTTTTTAGCTCATATAGAGTACGTACATCTTCTATAATACCTTTTTCGGCTAAATCACGAATAGCTTGACCTGCATCAGATATTTTCAAACGCATAGAAATCCAACTAGCATCTCGTCCAAGTATTTTTGCTATATCAGTTTTTTTTATTTTTTTAACTTCAATCAATTGCCTTAATGCATCAGCTTCCTCAAATGGTGAAACATTTTCTCGCTGATCGTTCTCTAAAAGTTGTAATAACAGTATACTCACATCAGAATCTTCTTCTCTAACGATACATGGTATCGTACTATATCCTGCTTGTATGTTTGCTAAATACCTTCTTTCACCAGCAATTATATAATGGATGCCATCAGATTTTTTAGGTGTAACTATAATTGGCTGAATTACACCATTTTCTCTAATACTATTTGCCAAAGATTCTATATTTTTAAAGGTTTTTCTTGGCTGGTTTTTATCTGGCTTTATGACACTAAGAGGTAGCTCAAAGAGCTTACCCACCTTACTTGCTTGCTCACTTAATTCTTGTAGTTGCATAGCTCTTAGAATATCTTTTTTCTCTTGACTGACTGCATCATGAATTTCTTGGTTAATTTTACGATTAACTAGAGATATTTTTTTAGCCATTACTAACTTTCTCCAAAAAAAGCTACCACTTCTCTAGCAAGCTTTTTAACTTGAAGATGAACTTTACTACCATTTACATAGTCTCCTATATACACACCTTCAGATTCAGCTTCGACAAACTTAACACTCTGAGAAACAGAAACTTCAAAAAAATGTCCATCTTCTTCAAAAAATTCTATCAAACTTTTTGACATATTCGATTGCATTTGCACTCTATTTGCAAAAAACTTATATGGCTTATTTGCTGTCAAAGCTAAATCCTTAGCCTCTATTAGCCCGGACAAGTCCATACCGCTAGGTGAACATGGGATCACAACCAAATCTGACAACAAAGCTGACTTTAACGCAGCAGTTTGGAAATTTGGAGGAGTATCAATAACTACAAAATCTAATGAAGATTTTAATTCTAAAACTTTCTCACGGACATTTTTCTCATCTAAATTATAAACAAAATCAAGATTTTGGTTGTTTTTTGTCATCCACATATATGCATCTGGTTTATCTTTATCCATATCTACTATGGCAACTCTAAAACCCAACTCCTTTAGGCCACACGCTATATTGATTGCGGTAGTGGTCTTCCCAGAACCTCCTTTCTGTTGGAGCAATGAAATTACTTTAGCTGCTTTCATTAAAATTAAAACCTTAAACGTATAGCTTATTTTACCAATAAACACAAATATTTACAGAATTATAGTCTATATTTACTTAGTATAAAACCAACTTTTATTATATTAACTATTGATAAGCATCTAGTTTTCTTATATTTTATAGTGAAACTACAAAGCATAAAAATAAATCTTTTTTATAGGAAAATTAAAAAAAGGTAAAAAATGGCAAAAAATTTAGTGATCGTAGAATCACCGGCAAAAACGAAAACTATCAAAAAGTACTTAGGAAAAGATTTTGATATCTTAGCCTCATTTGGACATGTTAGAGAAATCCCCTCTAAAGATACTTCTATCGATATAAATGATAACTTTAAGATTAAATATGTTATCAATGATAAAAGTAAAAAACATATTGAAGCTATAAAAAAATCTGCTCAAGAAGCTGAAAATATATATCTTGCTACCGATCCAGATAGAGAGGGCGAAGCAATATCATGGCACGTTCAAGAAATTCTTAAAAATGCTAAGCTTCTAAAAGATAAAAAAGTCTATAGAATAAGCTTTAATGAAATTACTAAAACAGCTGTATCCAATGCTATAGCTCACCCTAAAGAAATTTCTATGGATCTTGTGAATGCCCAAAAAGCTCGTCAAGCCTTAGATTTCCTAGTAGGTTTTAACCTATCACCTTTACTATGGCGTAAGATTACAAGTGGACTATCTGCTGGAAGAGTGCAAAGCCCAGCTTTACGAATGATAGTAGAACGTGAAATTGAACGCGAAAATTTTATTAAAAGAGACTATTGGAGTTTAACTGCAGCTACTTTTAAACAAAAGCAAATACTAGCAAACTTAATAGAGTTTAATGAAAATAAAATAGAGCAATTTAGTTTTGCTGATGAAAAATCAGCATTGGCGGCTAAAAAAACAATCCTTAAAGACGCTAATGGATATCTTATAGTTAATGAAATAATAGAAAAAACACTAAAAAGAAACCCTTACCCTCCTTTTATAACCTCAACTTTACAACAAGAGGCAGCTAAAAAATTAGGCTTTACAGCTAAAAAAACCATGTCTGTTGCACAAAAACTCTATGAAGGTATAGACCTAGGTGACGGTGAATCAGTTGGTCTTATTTCATACATGAGAACTGACTCTACAAATCTATCTAACGATGCTTTAAATGACATAAGAAATTTTATTGAGTCAAAATATCAAAAACATATGCTACCAAGCAAACCTCGTGTGTTTAGCAAAAAATCCCAAAATGCTCAAGAAGCACATGAAGCTATAAGAGTAACAGCAGCAAGTAGAACTCCAGAATCCATTAAAGAATATCTAACCCAAGACGAGTTTAAGTTATATAGTCTAATTTATAATAGAACAATAGCTTGCCAAATGAAGCATGCTACTTTAAACAGCACTTCTGTTGATTTGATTACAGAAAATAATAAACACAAATTTAGAACTACTGGTACAGTTATAGTTGATGCCGGTTTTTTAAGCTTATATAACGTTGAAAAAGATGAGGATGACCAAGATGATGATCCTGAAAACCAACAAACTTTACCAAAATTTGAAAAAGGTGAAAAGGTTAAACTTAACGATATTATAAGTAAAGCCCACTCGACAGAGCCTCCCCCAAGATTTACAGAAGCCTCTTTAGTCAAAGCTCTTGAGAAATATGGTATTGGGCGACCTTCTACTTATGCTAGCATCATATCTACACTTCAGCAAAGAGATTATGTCGAGATTGAGAAAAAAAGATTTATCCCAACAGATAAAGGCAGAGTTGTAAATAAATTCTTAACAGAGTACTTTAAAAAATACGTAGAATACTCATATACAGCCGGCCTTGAAAAAGAACTTGATGAAATCGCTAATCATAAAAATGATTACCTGAGTGTTTTAAATAATTTCTGGCAACCTTTTATAGAGAGAATAAATAAAATATCTGAAGAAGTATCTCGTAAAGATGTAGTTCAAGAAGAAATTGATGAAGACTGCCCAGAGTGCGGTAGTAAACTATCATTACGTTTAGGTAGAAATGGTCGTTTTATTGGTTGTACAAACTATCCTAAATGTACCTATACAAGACAAATAGTTGGTGCAGGTGAAGAACCGAAAGAAAAAGAAGAGCCTACTGTCATTGAAGATAGAAAATGTCCTACGTGTGACTCTGAGTTACATATAAAACAAGGTCGATATGGCAAGTTTATTGGTTGCTCTAACTATCCGACGTGTAAACATATGGAACCACTTGAAAAACCTAAAGATACCGGTGTAGTTTGCCCCAAATGTAATCAAAATCATATAGTCGAGAAGAAATCTCGTAAAGGGAAAGTGTTTTATGCTTGTTCAGGGTTTCCAAAGTGTAAAAACGCATATTGGTACCCTCCGATTAAAGAGCCTTGCCCTAAGTGCAATTCACCTATACTTTTGCATAAAATCACAAAGAAAGATGGTGAACAAAAAGCATGCCCAAACACAGAATGTGATTATGCTGTATCTCTAGGTGACGAATAATCTCCACCAAATTATTATTGGAAAATGCAACTTAAATTTAGCTAAATAAATTCCTTTTGATATCCATACTATCAATAAAACTGTTAGACCTAGGATAGCTAAAATCATTACTTTTAGGCCTAATAACTAACGCGGACACCCTTAAACCATCATCTTTTATATATGGGATTCCAACATTGAATTTATGATCAGTTATATGCTCTTCTAAATTTAAATATACAAAATCTACAGTAATGCTAGTTGAATACTTTTCAGCTATCACTTTTGCTACAAATTTCCAACTTAATATTGCTGCTTTCATTTTTGATTCGAAAGCCTTATATCTATACTCTGTTAAATCTATGGGACCGCCAAGAAAAATCATAGAGTCTTTATTTTTCAAATCTAATAGGGAAATCAAATTTTCCAAAAACCTTATCGCCTCAAATTTATTATAGCTATCAGATGGATGTCTTATAGGATGTCTTATGCCTGCACAACTAAAATTAAACTTATTCGTCATACAGTAACATAATCCTCGTATCATAAATATCTTGTCAAAATAGCTCGTTTTTTTAATCTGGGAGATAACATTTTGACGGTTATCTACAGGTAAAATGTGGATTTTAACTTTAGCGTTCCAAAAGGAGTTCGTAGAATACCCTTTAATTTTAGATATTGGATATCTTATATCTACTCCTCCCATCCAAACTTCTTCTGGAAAAGTATTATTATTGATAACTAAAGATTTCACATGACTATCAATAAGGTTATGATTATTATAATCAGCTAGAAATAGAGCTCTCCTTGTTGGTATAGTATTATTAAACTGCTTTTGCCCTCCAAATGATGACGTCTCCCTCATCAAACCATTCATATTTTGATATGAAAAAAAACGTCAAAATGAGAGCTATAGTTACTTATCATATCTTCTCTCATTATATTAATTCTGCCTACCTTCATATAAAACAATGTAAATATATTTTTATTTATTATAATTATAATTATAATTTTAATTTATTGCTAAATCCACATCGGTGAAAAAATTAAAGGCAAAACCACTATACAGAATAAACTACCAAAAACTGCTAATCTAGTAATTAAAAAAGTTAAACCGGATACTTCTATACTTTGCTGCTGCACATTAGGTTTGAATATTGATAAACAAAAACCAAATACAAACACACAACCGAATAAACCTAGAGATGTTTTAAACATAGCATTCAACATACTATCAATCATTCCAGCTGTTAACATCATTATAAACATACAATAGTAAGGATTTACACATATCTCTATACGCTCTCTAAATAAATTTTTAATAGCATTAAAAATAACTATAATAGCCACTATAAATGCTGGTATCCCCCACTGTGACCAAATCTCTAATAGTAAATTATGTGGATAACCAGCAAAATCATATTTAGTGATAGCTATATAGTTCCACTGACCTATTCCCGTAAAAGGGTGTTCAAGACCTATCTTAAAGGCTTCTATCCAGACTGACATACGTCCACTCGTGTCATATCTAAAAATAGTTGAAACCTCCTGATTTGGGACTGCCATAATGTAGTTAATGTATACAAAATTAATAACGATTGCTATAACTATAGTTACAGTAAAAATTTTCAAAATCAACTTAAACATTTTACGATTATATAATGCAAGTAACGGAAGTATAATTATGTATTCAGCGACGACTGTCCTAAAAGCATGATTAATAAGCACAAACCAAACCATAACCAAAGCTACTAAAGAACCTAATCTAAATATTGGTCTTAAGTTAACAAACCAAGGCAGTAATAACAAAGGAATAAACCAACTAAAATAGTTATCTAAAAATCGAGGGTTCAAACAATTATATGTATATAATAAAACTTTCTGAATGTTACCAGCTATTACTTGACCATAAATAGAAAAATTAGACAAAAGTAAATGTAAAAATAAACTACCACCAAAAAATATTAGAGACAACAAAACTATTGTGTAAATTTTTTTTATCGCAGCAAAATTTTGACTAGCATAGTGTGCAACGAACATTACGCAAATGAATTGTAAGAAAGTAACACTAATTCCCTTAAAAGCTATCGAGGGAGAGATAGCAAAAGATGATGAGATTAACCCAAATATGAAAAACAAGCCGATCGAGGTTTGAACCAATTTACTAAAGCTTTTAAAATAGTTTATTAGCTTAGCTAAAAGTTTCTTATTAAAGATGATTGCTATACTACAAATACATAAAGTATAGTAGAAAATAAGATACCTCACCTTAAATAAATAAAGGTTTTCTGAAAGAATGTCGTTTAAATAAATTGTCTTTCCACCTGATGAGGTTTTAATCAAATTTAGGGTACTATAAGGCATAAAAGGCATCAGGAAAACTATAAATAAAGATATACATAAAAAATAGAAAATTATATCTTGGTAGGTTATCTTTTTAAGAAAATTTAGCATTAGGTAATATTTCTTTATTGCTGGAAGAAACAGTTTAACATAAATAAAAGTCACAAGCTTCTATCTTTAAAAAACTGTAATACCAATTCCAACATAAATTGTTGCATTTATCACAAAGGAGTTTATGACTAATTTAAGTTTTTGATGTGCAGGCAATAGCAGTGGCTATTGGCAAATATTAAAGGATTAAATTAGGTATGAAATACAAAGTTAGAAAGTAATAATATGTGTAGGAATTGGTATTAGCCCCTAAATTTAGATTTTGATCTAAAAAAATATTTATAAACTCCAAATTCAAAGTGCAGAAAATCATTAATATAGAAAAAGAAGTATGAATATCATCCTATTACCACAGAAGCTTTAGCTAATTCCGAATTATCAGATTTATTTATCACTACAGCTTTCCAAGTACCTGCACATACTTTATCATCACTAAGAACACTTTGACTGTCAACAGTATAGTCTTCTGTTTCTTTAAATTTAGCAATAGGGAAAGATGTACTATAACAATCAGTATCTTTTGGTGCAAACCAAGTTAAATATACCGTGCCCTGAGGGGCTCCGTTCCAATTAGTAACCATACGAGCATCTATCTCATGCGTAGCTGGTTTATACTTAAGCTTTAGTGATGCTGTAGGAGTATCATAAGCCACAGCTTCACCATCTTGGTCTGGATTATCTAAAGTATCATCAGGATTCACTGACACAGCATCGTCATGACTATAAAGCTTATCTATAAAAGAATTATAAGTACTGCAACTCACTAAACCAATACCTACCAGACAAAATAACAGGATTTTCTTCATTCTTATCATATCCACTAATTTTTTAAAAGTTTAAGTTTCACTTCTTATTTTAGTCTCATATTATATTACAACAGTTACTAGATTAATAGACCTTATAATCTTTAAGTCTTTAAAAATTGTCATTAAAGCCAAAAACTAGGTTAATTAATTTAAAAAATTACTAAGAAAATATTTTCCAGAAAGAAACTAACTGATTGCTAAGATAAATAATGAACTACCAGAATTTATATTAGTTTATATAGTTATAGAATCTGTAGCAATTACATTCTTACCGTAAACAACATTTGCTGACCATGTACCTTTACAATAGTTTCCACCTTGCTTAGTTTCTACAGACGCCCAAGTTTTATCATTCTTCTCACCATATTTTGTAATAGGGAAACTAGTATCATAACAGCTAGTACCACTTGGAGCCTTCCATTGTAGCTTAACACTACCTTCTGGATTATTATTATAATTTGTAACTATAATTGCTACAATTTTACCTTGAGAGCTTTGTTTTAAGCTTACTTTTGCTGTAGGCGCCGCAGCTTTACTGCTTGAACTTACTTCTGTAGCTTTATCTTTATTTTGGCTATTAGTAGCGCCCAAATTATCTGATTCAAGTGTAGAACAACTTGCTAACGCCATAACTGATAGAGAAAAAACCCCTAACTTAACTACTTTTTTCATAATGTTTCTCCTTTGAGTATTACACTTACAATTTACATGTTACCAATTCAATTGTAACACTTATCTTTTTAAAAAAAAACAATTCTTTAAATAATTATACAGCTTACATTGCGGTTTTCATTAACAAGTAAATTATAAGTTTTACAAGCAGTGTCACTAGCCATAAAATCAATACTCTTACCTGCTTTAGCCAATTCATTTATAATTTCTACAGGAGGTAAAACTTGTTTATTACCTGTGCCTATAATAATAATTTCTGGGTTAGTTTTTAATATAATTTCTAAATGAGATTTATTGATATCTTTAACTGACACTATTTTTTCCTCATACCCTATCATCTCAGTAGAAGATAAAATCAAAGGAAAGTTATACTCTCCTATATTAAGCTTGAAACTCCCATTTACATACTCTTTGAAAAAAATTGGTGCTGTAATTTTATCTTCTTGTAAGCTCATCATAAATAAAACCTTGATATATACTAAGATAGACCCTATATAAAATTATAGCATAGATTAGTAGCCATAGTTAATCTGGTTTATCCCTGCTATTTTATGAGGTATAGGTTTATAAAATTAAAGCACTAGACCAAAACCTGAAATAGCAGTTTTTTTACATAAATCCGCCAGGGGTGATTAACTGGCAACATTTTGAGGTGATTATGAATTCAATACTAAAATATTCTGTCTTACCAGATTTAGCCGATTTTAAAGAAAATGAAGTAAAAACAGCCATAGATACAGTTATCGAAGAAGCTGAAAATAATCTAGAAAATGCCCTGAAAACCAAAAGTATAACCTGGGAAACCCTTTTAAAACTTGAAGAAGATAGTGAAAAAATCACTCAAGCCTTTTCAACTATTTCTCATATGAATGCTGTATGTAATACCAAAGAATTACGAGAAAGTTATGAATACGTTGTAACAAAACTTACTAACTTTTACATAAAAGTAGGACAAAATAAAGAGCTATTTAGCTTTTACCAGCAAATACAGGACCAAAATTTAAGTTCAGAGCAAGCACAAACCATACGTAAAGCTATAGTTAGCTTTGAAATGTCAGGGGTAAACCTGCAGGAGTCCAGTAGACAAAGGTTACAAGAAATATCCGAAGAATTAGCCCAACTAGCTAGCAAATTTGAAAACAACGTTTTAGATGCTACTATGGGTTGGGCTTACACTACTGATAATGATGAATATTTAAGTGGATTATCAAAAAATACTATCCAAGCAGCTAAGGATAAAGCTAAACAAAAAAAGCTAAATTCAAAATATGCTCTCGGCATAGATATTCCAACTTATTTAACAGTAATGCAACAGGCCGATAAAAGAGAGTTGAGGGAAATATTTTATAAAGCATACTCAACAAAAGCTTCAAAAGAAGCTGACAACATTAGCTTTGATAATGATAAAAATATTGAGAAAATCCTAAAATTACGTATTGAAAAATCTCAGATATTAGGTTTCAAAAGTTATGCTGAGTATTCATTATTCACAAAGATGGCTGAAACCCCAGACCAGGTTTTAGAACTTTTAAACAAACTTTTGGACAAATCAAAACTACAAGCAAAAAAAGAATTAGAGGAGTTAAATATTTTTGCTAAAGAAAATGGTTTAGCTGATGATCTAAAACCTTGGGACACAACATACTATGCTGAGAAACTTAAAAAAACTAGATATGATTTTACAGCCGAGGAGCTAAGAGAATATTTCCCTCTGGAAAAAGTACAGCAAGGTTTATTTAAAATCCTTAATTCTATATATGGTTTAGAGATAAAAGAAAATACTTCTTATAAAAAATACATTACTGAACAACTAACTTTTGATTTTTTCAAAAATGAAAAATATATAGGTAGCATAATTTGCGATTTATTTGCTAGAGATAATAAACGTGGTGGTGCTTGGATGGATGGCTCTCGTACAGCATTTATAAAATCTAACGGTAAAGTACAAAACCCGGTTGCTTATGTAACTTGTAACTTTCTACCGCCATCTAAACAAGGTGCTAACCTAACTCATAACGATGTTGTT